>NZ_JBQSXG010000005.1:0-56920 GCF_052378005.1 Psychrobacter sp. AOP31-B2-9 | reverse complement strand
ATTATCTCTATCGAGATAAGTTTCAGTTTGATAAATATTGGCTTTAACATCAACTAAGTCACTGGTTGGGTTGTAGCCATACTCTAGCGTATAGGTATCACGGCTTTGTTTCCAAGGTATGACTGGATTCCAGCCATTTTCATCAGTCAATGGGAAATCCGCTCGGGCTGGATACATACCGTCATTTTCTGTACGGCTAAAACTACCACTCACATGATGATCATTACCTAAATAAGCACCTGCTTTTAACAAAATACTTTCTGTATCACCGTCTGACGTTTGAATATCACGACCATCACCATCTTCACCTGCGTCGGATGAGCGTTTGCCATAATAAACTAATAAATCAACATTTTCTGTCGGTGCAGCAAATACGGTCGCTGAGGTTAACAGCTCGTCATTATTACTGCCATAGCCTGTATGGATTTTTGCACCAATCTTTTGATCAACATCAAGCAAATCTGCTGCATCAACGGTCTCAAAAGCCACCGCACCACCAATCGCATCATTACCTAAAGTGACTGAGTTATTACCAACTGAAACTTCAGACCGCTTCAATAAGTCTGGATCAATGACCAAATCTCCAGAATGGTGGAACGCATAGCCTTCTTGACGGGCACCATCAACGGTCACTTTTAAATTCGTATCATCAAAGCCGCGAACACGAACACGTTGGTTCATAGCTGATGTACCGCCTACTGAAGCGCCTGGCACACCGTCTAAAAAGTCATTTAAAAGACTCGCTTGCCCTGCAGGTATATACTGAGCTGAGTCAATAGAATCCGATTGCATACCATCACGTACAGAACTGTTGGCAGTCACTGTAATGGTCTGTAGCGTGGTACTTGGCATATCTTCTACAGTAGCTGCACTCGCCGCCTGCGACCACAATACTGCGGCAACACCCATCGATAATACGGTCAATGGACTAGATAGTTTTGACAACTTTACTTCACGCATAACGCATTTACTCGCTTTTTCTATGATTAGGAATGAAAATTACTTGTTTTTGAAGGCTACTGATTTGTGAAAACTACTTTTATTAATAGTTGATAATCGGTTTTCATAACTATTTTTTATCACTACGTTTGTATTAAATAATTACGTTTGTGTTAAATAATAAGGAAGGCTTGATGATGCCAAACTTGATATATAAATAGAAATGTTAATGATAATTGTTAGCATTTAATTATTGACAGGTATCCTAACTAAATACGAACAATTTAGCAATAATTATCATTAAATAATTTATATTAGAAAACGATTCTTGCGCTTAATTTATCTTTATTTCTTTTCACTTACATCCTTCAAAACCCTTATTATCAAGGACTTCCAAGTATCATCACCCACACACTATTCTTTTGTTAAATATTCATTATTTAAATAATAAACATGCCAATCTAAAAAAAACATTGCAATAAACAACTCTTTCACTATACCCTAAGATAGTTGACCAATTAGTCAGGTTTGTAACTTTGACTTAATTATAAGATTCATAAATACCAGATAGCTACCTACTTTTATGTATTCACACAAGGATCGGTGCGACTTTTTGTGAGATAGATAAGCGATACGAAGTTTTAAAGGTGTGCCAACATTCATCTCTATTCTATGTATTGATAACCTTGCTTAATAATCTCCGTAGAGTTTGGACTGAAAGTCACTTTAGGAGGAAGCCAAGATGAGTGAGCACACTCAAGGAAACCCAGACTTACTGTATGGACTACATGACCGTCCTGCGCCTGGGAAAGCATTTTTGGGTGCCATACAACACGTACTGGCCGCGTTTGTCGGTATCATTACCCCATCACTAATCATTGGCGGCGTCTTAGGTTTGGGAGAGCACATTCCCTACCTGATTAGCATGTCATTGATGGTATCAGGGGTCGCTACTTTTATTCAGACACGCAAAGTTGGGCCAATCGGTTCAGGTTTGATGGCATTACAAGGCACCAGTTTTGGCTTCTTAGCCGCAGTATTAGCAGCAGGGTTTGTGGTAAAAAACCGTGGTGGTAGTCCAGAGGAGATTCTCTCTGTCATCTTTGGCATTTCATTTCTTGGTGCTTTCGTCGAAATTTTCTTAAGTCAATTCATTACCAAACTCAAATCTTTAATGAGTCCAATCGTGACAGGTTGTGTGATCGTGACTATCGGTCTGTCCTTAACCAAAGTCGGTTTAACAGATTTAGCAGGCGGGGTTGGTGCTGAGGATTTTGGTAGTATGCCAAACTTATTACTGGGCGGTGGTGTACTGGTTAGTGTGGTGTTGATTAGTATCGTCAATAATAAAGTAATTCGCTCAAGTGCTATTTTTATCGGTTTAATGCTTGGCTTGCTAGCCGCCACCTTTATGGGTCGCATTGATTTTTCTTTGGTCGCAGAAGCCCCTCTCTTTACTGCGCCGATACCTTTCAAATTCGGTTTTGGTTTTGATTGGCAAGCATTTATCCCTATTGCCTTTATGTATATCATTACCAGTATCGAAACATCAGGTGATTTGACAGCCACATCTATGATTTCAGGCGAACCAATCAAAGGCCCTATATACGAAAAGCGTATCAAAGGTGGTGTATTAGGTGATGGTGTCAACTCGTTGATTGCGGCGACTTTTAATACGTTCCCTGTCACGACGTTTAGTCAAAATAATGGTGTCATCCAGATGACAGGGATTGCTAGTCGCTATATAGGGTTCTATGTAGGTGGTATCTTATTCTTTATGGGGTTATTCCCTGTCCTTGGTGCTGTCTTCACCCAACTACCAAAGCCAGTCGTTGGCGGTGTTACCCTATTGATGTTCGCTACTGTAGCAACAGCAGGTATACGTATTTTATCAACCGTCAACTTTACCCATCGCAATATATTGATCATTGCGACCTCGTTAGGTCTCTCTATGGGTGTGGCTTTTGTACCTGATGTATTTGCTCAAGCGCCGCAGTTTTTCCGTAATATCTTTGGTTCAGCAGTGACCGTATCTGGTATCGTCGCTATTGCTCTTGATATTATTTTACCCAAAAACTATGGTGTTGAGTTTGATACGGCAGAGCAACATCTGGATGATGGTCTAAAGCCACTTAGACAAAAAGTCTCTTAAATCATTTAGGAGCGTTTGAATAGCACTACTGCAAAGCTTGATTAATAGGTTTAACGAACGCTAGCGCATTTATCAAGCACTAGCGTTAAAGCCATTTTTTATTCTGGTTAATATACACTCTTATTGATATGAGATGACAGCGGAGAATAGCTCACTTATGACTGCACACATCTACTCAAGACCACAGCCACGCAAGATAAACGGCACCAAAAACTCAGCAGCACGCGCTTCATCCTGCTGGTCATAATCATTTTTGTCCATCAGACCAACGATTTCTGTTTCAAATTCAGCATATCGTTGCGTCGTTGCCCAAATCAAAATCAATAACTGTAGCGGATCAGTGATACCAATCTTGCCTTGCTCATGCCAGACTTTCATGACTTTTGCTTTATCAAGTGCCCATTCTTTCATTGTCGTCGACATAAAGCTATGCAAATGTGGTGCACCCACGATAACTTCTAGAGCAAACAGTTTGTGGCGATTTGGATGCGCAAACGCTTGACGTAATTTGGTGCGTACGAATTTTTCGATAACGACCTTAGGGTCACTATCGATCGTCATGGTAACCAAGCCATCGTTCCACTCTTGAATAATAGCGTGCAGCACAATTTGATACAGGTTTTTTTTATTCTTAAAGTAGTAATGGATATTAGCTTTTGGTAGGCCAGCCCTATCAGCGATACTTTGCATCGTAGCACCACCAAAACCCTTTAAGACAAACTCTTCTTCTGCTGCTGCCAAGATAACCGCTTGGTTTTGCGCACGAATGCCCTGCTGATTTTTCTGTGTTTTCGCGTCAGACGCTTCTTGTGTATTGATATCAGTTTCTTGATCCATGTTGGTAATACCTATTGTTGTTATAACGGTTGGCTATATGCCAATAAACAACCAGATTCAAATACGAATCTTTATGAAATATGAGCCACCTAAATAAAATTTCTTTATAAAGTAGTTGACCAAATAGTCAGGTTTAAGCAAAATAGCTTATATTAACCCACTTATTATTTTATATAACATTACTTTATTATATATTTTTGTATATCGTAATCTGAGCTTAACATTATCCATCCCTGCCGCCCACCTTTTAGTCCGTTGCTTTTACATGAATAGGAGATGACTGTGAAACTGTCTTTACAGCAATTTAATAAACTCTCGCCAGCTGAAGCCACGTCATATTTATTGACTTGCTGCACCAGTACTCAGTGGGCTCAGAGTTTAGTAAATAAACGTCCTTTCGGTGATATACAAACACTACTGACTCAAAGCGATGAAGCTTGGCTACAAGCTCAAACCGATGAGACTAATCTACTGCAAGCATTTGATGGCCACCCACAAATTGGCAATGTCGATTCGTTAAAAGAGAAATATCGTAACACGCAAGACAGTGCCGCACATGAGCAATCAGGTGCCAATGACGCTGAAGATAGTGTAATTGCAGCCTTAGCACAAGGAAATCAAGACTATCTCAATAAATTTGGCTTTATCTTTATTGTGTTTGCCACAGGTAAAAGTGCACAGCAAATGCTGGACTTACTGTTAGCAAGGCTACCAAACAATCGCGAAACTGAACTGGTTAATGCCGCTACCGAACAAAATAAAATCACGCGTTTACGTTTACAGAAACTGCTGAGCGACGCGTAAACCTCACCTGCCACACATATATAAATGGAGTTATTATGTCAGCCACTCTATCATCACATATTTTAGATACCCATCTGGGCAAGCCTGCTGCCGATGTCGCCGTAACCCTGCACCGTATTAACGATAGCGGTGACGCCACCCTATTGGCAAGCGCTATTACCAATGCCGATGGTCGCGTAGCTACTGACAGCTGGCAGTTTGACTCAACACTTGAGAATAACGCATCTGATTTGAGTCATGGTCGCTATACGCTGACTTTTGATACCCAGTCTTACTTTGATGCGCAGCAGCTCACCGCATTTTATCCGCAAGTCATTATCGATTTTATGGTACGCGATGACAATCACTATCATATTCCGTTATTGCTTAGCGCACACGGTTATAGCACCTATCGCGGCTCATAGCTTTCGTGATTCATAGCTTTCGTGACTCATAGCTTTTGTGACTCATAGTTACCTGCTATCTCATTCAGGCACATCATTATACAAGTTCATAATGAAAGCAAATAGTACACGAAACGAAAGCACATTGAAAAAAAGCTGACGACAAAAATTTGTAAAAAAGGACACCTGCCGCATGGGCGCTTATTATCTTGATTGGTTAAATTTATTTTTCCGCTGGTTCCACGTCATCGCTGGCGTAGCATGGATTGGGGCTTCGTTTTATTTTGTTTGGTTAGACCTCAGCCTACGTAAACCACCACAGTGGAAAAAGGATAAAGGCATTTCTGGTGACCTATGGGCGGTACATGGTGGCGGTTTTTATGAAATTGCCAAATACAAACTTGAACCTGAACAGATGCCCAAAACGCTGCATTGGTTTAAATGGGAAGCCTATACCACTTGGTTGACTGGTATGGCGATGTTATCTATCGTCTACTATGCCAATGCAACCGCTTATCTGATTGATCCAAGCAAGGTAGCTTTTGGCAGCAGCGTAGGTGCTATATCGACCAGCTTATTGTTTTTATTCGGCAGCTACTTTATCTATGAAGTGATTGTCCGCAGTCATTTGGGCAAAAACTCACTCATTTTTAGCAGCATTATTTTTATCCTACTAATCATCGCTTGCTGGGGTTCTTATCAGTTATTCAGTGACCGTGCCTCGTTTATCCATATCGGTGCCATTTTAGGTACGGTCATGGCAGGGAATGTCTTCTTTGGCATCATGCCAGCTCAACGAGCGCTAGTCGATTGCGTGAGGCGTGGTGAAAAACCCGGTAAAGAAGTGGCGGCCTTGGCGCTACAAGCAAAAAACCGCTCATTGATGAACAACTATTTTACGTTACCGCTTATCTTTATTATGATTAGCAACCACTATCCGATGATGTATTCTCATGCTCACGGTTGGTTGGTGTTGGTTTATGTCAGTATCATCACTGCGATTGTACGTCATTATTTTAACCAAAAGCATTTGGACAATCATAAGCCGCGCTACTTGGTCATCCCTGCTGTACTGACGGTTTTATTAATTATTTGGATGCGTCCTGAACCGATTGAGCCGCTACCTGCTGCCAATGCCTCAGTCACGGCCTCAGTCGCTGCCGTACCTGTAACGCCCGATACGGAGCCTCCAGCAACTGACAGTGACATAGCAAGCGATGTAGCCACAAATACAAGTTCTACAGCTATCACCGATGATACAGCTACTACTACTACGGCTGCAGCGGTACCAGTGACAGCCTCAGCTGACGATGCCATGATGAATGTCGTACATACGCGCTGTAGCACTTGCCATGCTGCACAACCAACCCAACAAGGATTTGCCGCACCACCAGCGGGTATTATCTTGCAAACGCCTACAGACATGAAGATTCACAAAGCAAAAATCATCACCGCAGTACAAACTGGCTATATGCCATTGGGCAATCTCACTCAGTTGACTGATGAAGAGCGCCAGCAGCTTGTAGCTTATACCTCGGGGTTATAAATGAGCACTTTCACTCAGATAAGTAAACAATTACCTTGACCAATGAACTAGACATCCTTAAAGTGTTAACAATAAAGATTGTTAAGTGTTAACAATATTGGTTTCGATTGATTCCAATCTGAAAGGAGAAAAGGATGTCCACTGCAAATAAGCAAGAAAGTCAGCTCCACAATCAATCCAACAGCGCGCTCTATGATTGCACCACATTCAATCCAGAACGCAAAAACTCAAGATTATACAATGACGATCTTGCCCCACTACAGCCTGAACAGCGTAGTTGGGGATGGTTTTCGATATTTAACGTCTGGTCAAATGATATTCAAAGTCTTTTTGGCTATACGCTTGCTGCATCACTATTCTTAAGCTATGGTTTGAATGGTTGGTGGGTCATGGCGGCGATTATCTGCTCAGGATTCATCGTCATGCTGATGGTCAATTTGACAGGCAAACCCAGCGTCAAATATGGCATTCCTTTTCCAGTGCTCATACGTGCTAGCATGGGTATCAATGGAGCGAATCTTCCGGCGATATTACGAGCCATTATCGGTATTTTTTGGTACGGGGTTCAGACCTATTTTGCCTCCACTGCGGTTGCTATCTTATTGACTATTATGATGGGTAGTTCAGATGCAACTTTTTTAGGCCTCAATAGTACAGCGTGGATCGCCTTTGTCATCGTTTGGGTGTTTCAAATCATGCTTTTTTGGGCAGGTGTTGAGCCTATAAAACACTTTTTAAACTGGGCAGGTCCGCTCGTTTATGTGGTGATGGTTATCTTGATGGGTGTTGTCTGGTATCAGTCAGGCTCAGAGTTATTACCAGCTATTAACTCCATTTTTGCTAGTGGCAGCGACTATACGGGTACCTCCTTTCAGGCATTTACCGCGATTGTGGGCACCATGGTGGCTTATTTTGCAGCCGTTGTGATTAACTTCGGCGACTTCTCACGATTTTTACGCAGTGAAAAAGAAATGCGCTTAGGTAACTTAGTTGGTCTACCTATTAATATGATGTTTTTCTCATTCATTGCCCTAGTCATTACCGCAGGTACTTTGGTCTTATTTGGCGAAGCATTGACCAACCCTGCAGAGATTGTAGAACGAGTTGACGCACTCCCACTAACGATTGTTGCAGCCTTGACCTTCTTTGCAGCGACTGTGGGGATCAATATGGTCGCAAACTTTATACCACCCGCTTATGATTTGGCGAACTTATTCCCCAAACATATTAGCTTTCGTAAAGGTGGCTTAATTACCGCAGTGATTGCCTTTTTCGTTGGCGCACTATGGTTATCATTTATCAGTAAAATCGGCATCGTTGGCTTTGTAAATGTTGTTGGCGCAGTCATTGCACCCTTTTTTGGTATATTAGTTGTCGATTACTACTTAATCAAACGTCAACATATTAATATCAATGATCTATTTTCCGATCAACCAGATGGGGCTTATTACTACTATAAAGGTTGGAATATTCGTGGCTTAATTGCTTTTGCGGTTGGTGCTATCTTTTCTATCGCTACCGTATTAGTGCCTGCATTAACAAAGCTTGAGGGTTATGGTTTCTTACTAGGTGCCATATTGGGCGGTATCGCTTATTGGCTGCTGATGCAATCCGACGCCATAAAACCTAATCAAGCATCAGACTTTAGGTAAAAAAACATCTCAATTGAAACAAAGGAATATCAAACATGACTCAGAAAATCACCAGTAACTTTGATCAAGATGCTTACCCTCGTGACTTAAAAGGCTATGGTGGAAACCCGCCAAAAGCCAACTGGCCAGGCGGCGCCAAAATCGCTGTGCAATTCGTCCTAAATATCGAAGAAGGTGCAGAGAACAGTGTCATTCATGGTGATGGTCAATCTGAGCGCTTTTTATCTGATGTATTGGGTACGCCAGAATTTAACAATCGCCATCAGTCGATCGAGTCAGCATTTGAATACGGTAGCCGTGTCGGCGTTTGGCGAGTATTGGATACCTTTAAAGAATACGGTTTACCCATTACTACCTTTACTTGTGCAGCGGCGGCTGAGAAAACTCCGCATATTATCGAGCGCGTATTAGAAGACGGGCATGAAATCGCCAGTCATGGTCTGCGCTGGATCACCTATCAATATATGTATCGCGAAACTGAGCGCGAGCATGTACGCCGTGCAACTGAGATATTCAAAAGCATGACTGGTGGCCAGCCACTCGGTTGGTATACTGGTCGTGATAGCCCCAATACTCGTGAGTTAGTTGCAGAACAAGGTGGCTATATTTATGATTCCGACTCTTATGCTGATGAGCTACCCTACTGGCTCAATGTCAAGGTAGAAGACGGTAACAAAATCGCACGTAAGCCGCATTTAGTTATTCCTTATACGCTAGAAACCAATGACATGCGTTTTGCTTCTAGTCCAGGATTTACCAACGCTGAGCCTTTTTATCAGTACTTAAAAGACAGCTTTGACACGCTATATAAAGAAGGCGAACATACGCCCAAAATGCTAACGATCGGTTTGCATTGTCGTATCATTGGTCGTGCTGGTCGTATTACTGCTCTCAAAAAGTTTTTGCAATACATCACTAGCAAGCCTGATGTGTGGATATGCCGCCGTGACGAGATTGCCAAACACTGGTATAAAAACCATCCAGCCACTGCCGACAACACCGAAAACTGGCTGTAACCATACGCTCAGACAACCATTTATCGCAGCACACCATTATTATCGCGACACACAATCATTATCGTCGCACAAAGTCACCAAGGAACATGAAAAAATGTCAACAAAAAGTACTTATTACGCGCCAACTGGCGGATTACCTCCGCAAACACAACTACTATCCGATCGTGCTATCTTTACCGAAGCTTATGCCATTATTCCCAAACGTGTATTAACCGACATTGTAATTAGCTATCTGCCATTTTGGGAAGGTATGCGCATGTGGGTGATTGCCCGTCCTTTATCTGGCTTTTCAGAAACCTTCTCACAATACATCGTGGAAGTAGCACCAAATGGCGGCTCTGATAAGCCTGAACTAGACATGAAAGCCGAAGCCGTATTGTTTGTCGTTGAAGGTGAAATGGATATTACCATTGAAGGCGAAGCGCATCACCTGGAAGCTGGTGGCTATGCCTTCTTACCGCCAGCATGTAAATGGACGGTGAAAAATAATAGCGATAAGCACGTTAAGTTTCATTGGATTCGCAAAGCGTATCAGTTTGTAGATGGTATTGATGCACCTGAGCCTTTTGTCACAAGCGATCACGATGTCGATGCTATTGAGATGCCAGACACAGGTGGCGTATGGGCAACCACTCGATTTACCGAGCAATCTGATATGCGTCACGACATGCATGTAAATATCGTCACGTTCCAGCCTGGTGGCGTGATCCCATTTGATGAAACGCATGTGATGGAGCATGGTCTGTATGTACTAGAAGGTAAAGCCGTCTATCACTTAAACGGTGAATGGGTCGAAGTAGAGGCAGGTGATTTTATGTGGTTACGCGCATTTTGCCCACAATCTTGTTACGCTGGTGGACCTGGTCCATTTAGATATCTACTCTATAAAGACGTGAATAGACATATGCCATTTATTCGCCCAGAACGATAAGCCGTCTAGAATATAGTCGATGCTAAGTAAAAAAATACCAAGTAAAAGAGATACACGAGATTATAAGGCAAAGTCATGAGTACTCTTATGAAGACTACAATCGTTGCAAAACCTTTAACCAAAGCTGGTTTTGCACCCTACGGCACCGTTATCGAACCCTATGACAAGGATCAGCAAACGCCTGAAAACAGCTACCATATCAATAAAGGCTATGCGTGTCGTCATCACGCCATCGCTGAAGCTAAGCTCGATGGTGGTAACGTGGGCATGAGTATCTTCCGTGCCAAAAAACGTGATTTCCCTATCGTATTATCCGTGATGGAATATCATCCATTTGGTACGCAGGCATTTTTTTCGATGAATGCTCAGGACTATATCGTGGTCGTTGCACCTGCAGGAGAGCCACCAAAATCTGCTGAGGATTTGACGGTGTTTTATGCCAAATCGCATCAAGGCGTACAGTATGATGCCAATGTCTGGCATCATCCACTACTCGCACTTGGGCGCGACTCTGATTTTTTGGTCATTGATCGTATCAATGGTGAAGGTCAGAATTGCTATGAGCTCGATATAGAGGATTGGCAAGTGCAAGTTGATCTGGCTTCGGAATAGTTTCAGACAGTACTAGGGTGTGTCCTCATTTTAAAAATGGTGATAAAAATTAGATAAATTGCAGTCAAACAAGGAAAATAGCGCAGATAATATCGAGATATTAGTCAGCTATTTGACGCCGTTTGGCAAGATTTAGCCATTTTTAACCCATTTAGATAACTATCGATTGAATTGAGGACATGCCCTAATAATAGGTGATAGCAAGACTAGCTAATAGCCATTAGCTGGTTTTTTCATTTGTTGCAGATTAGGGTGCATTACCGGTAAGCAAAAAATCGCTAAACAAAAAACTTTCTATGAGCTGCCTTGTTTTTCATGTACTATTATACTAGAATACTGAAACAAGATTAAGGCTAAAATCAGCAAGACAGCCATCTACCCTTTTATGAAGATTAAATACTATGAGTACTGATCCCTATTCAAGTTTACTGAAGCATTTAGCGAATTGTAGTGACAGCGATGATATGGCAGAACTATTCCGTGCCCTACTGACGGATAAAGAGCAGCTTGAGATTGCCAACCGTATTCGTATTTTTGATGCTTTAGATCGTGGCATCACTCAACGTGAAATCTCTGAACAGTTAGGCGTCGGTATCGCCACTGTCTCTCGCGGTGCTAAAGCCATACAAAGTCATGATATCAGTGCGCTACTAGCGACACTTAGACAAGACACTTAATACAGTCAATTCACTATACCTGACACAATACTCTCAACATTCTTTTTATTTTTAGCTAGGGCGTCTCATCAATTAGATTATCAGGCTTAAAATAAGAAAAATTGTAGATAAACAAGGAAGAAATTGCCGTTAATATGAATATATTGACAAAATTTCTGACGATGTTTAGCAAAATTTAGCCATTTTAAGACCATTAAATGTATTAATGTGCTAATTGATGACACGCTCTAATACATATTTGAACTATTCCGGACTTTGTTATGACCTTTCCTACACTACTGCACGGCCAACCTACGGCGATTGATATTCCTAGCAAACCACAGCGTATTAAGCTCACTCAAGATATTGACTTTTTTGCGTTATTCAAACGTATAGAAAGCACTTTTGATACCTGCTACCTACTCGAATCTTTAGGTGAAGACAGCCATATCTCACGTCATCATGCCATTGGGTTCAATCCAGTCATGACCATCGCTGCCATCGATCGCAACACCCTTGCCATCACCGATAACAAAACTGCTGAAACAAACCACTACCAAACCGAAAACCCATATCAACTATTGCGTGAGATTACCCCGCAACACGTTATCGCTCGTGACCAGAGCGGTGGTTTGGTCGGCTATCTAGGCTATGACAGTGTGAATTTTTTTGAGCCCAGCCTCACTGCAAAGTCTAGCGACGATTTTGAACCGTTTAAGTTTGGCGTATATTTAGATGGATTAACGCTCGACAAGATGACGGGCGAAATTTTCTATTTTTATTATCCGACCGATCAGCAAGAAAACCGTATCGAGCACATCAAAGCGTTACTTGATACACCTACTCCAAGTTGTGAAAATCCAACGGTTGAGTTTTTAGGTGACGGCATGAGCCAAGAGGAACATGCGAAAGCGGTAATGCAGGTCAAAGAAGATATTATTGCCGGACGTATCTTTCAGTGCGAGGTAGGGTTTAAGTCTAAATATCGTATCGCTGGTGACAAGATGCCCATTTATGAAAAGCTGCGTAGCGTCAACCCATCACCGCACATGTACTTTATGAAGTTTGACCAGCAGTGCATCATCGGCGCTTCACCCGAATTATTGTTTCGCTTGCGTCAAGGTGAAATGGAAACCTACCCGCTTGCCGGCACTGCCAAGCGCGGCGTCGATGTGATCGAAGACCGTAAGCTTGCCCGCGCACTGCTTAACGACGAAAAAGAGATTGCCGAACATAACATGCTGGTCGACTTGCATCGTAATGATATTGGTCGTGTAGCACGATTTGGCACAGTAAAGGTACGTAACCTAATGGACATCAAACGCTTCTCGCACGTGCAGCATATATCGTCTGAGATTGTCGGAATTTTACATCCCAACGAAGACATGTTTAGCGCCCTTGCCAGTAACTTCCCCGCAGGCACATTGTCTGGGGCACCAAAGGTTGAAGCCATTAAAGTCATTAATGAGTTAGAGCCAGATGGTCGCGGTGCTTATGGCGGCGCGCTCGGTTCATTCAATTTCAATGGCGATTGTATCTTTGCCATTCCTATTCGCAGCTTGTTTATGAATGGTGAATCGGCTTATGCCCAAACCTGTGGCGGCAATGTATATGACTCCAATCCAGCCGATGAATACTTAGAGATTCAACGCAAACTGTCAGCGATGAAAGTCGTATTAGACAGCTTTATGTCGCTGTAGTTTGCAACTGCTGTAATTCATACCAGCCGTAATTCGCACACTGACCATATTTTATTAAAGAGTTTATGACCCATGAATGTTTTAATTATCGATAACTACGACTCGTTTACTTTTAATCTTTACCAATATATTGGGGAGATTTTACAAACCATGGACGGTGATGAAGAAGCAAACGTCATCGTTAAACGCAACAATGAAATTACACTGGCTGACGTGCAAGCGATGAATCTTGACCGTATCATTATATCACCAGGCCCTGGCGCACCTGATGATCCTGCCTACTTCGGTATTTGTGCTGAGGTCATCAAAGTCATGGGTAAGACGACGCCAATACTAGGTGTGTGCTTAGGCATGCAAGGCATCGCTCATGTGTTTGGCGGTGATGTGATACGTGCCAATGTACCGATGCATGGCAAAGTCTCAGCGATTCGTCACGATGGTGCGGGTGTCTATCAAGGATTACCACAAGCCATTGAAATCATGCGCTATCACTCATTGATGGTGAAAGCCAAGACACTGCCAGATTGCTTAACTGTCACCGCCGTCGTTGATAATGAGCAACATAGTGAGCATAGCCTAGCCAAATCAGCACTAGCAGGCGATGAAATCATGGGCTTACAACACAAAGACTATCCAATTCAAGGTGTGCAGTTTCATCCAGAATCATTCGCGACTGAAGGTGCCAAGCGTTTGCTCACTAATTTTTTAATGCAAATATAAAACAGGTATAAATTCGCTATGTTTGTCACATCACCTAATATAAAGCGCTCATTCACACGTATGACGGTGTTTGCTAGTCTGATGATAGTGGCTTCTTTCAGCTCGGCAGTGGCACCTATTGAGGCAAACTTTATATTGGGGATGGACATTCAGGGTCAACGTTTAAACCTCTATAGGGATTGCGAAGAAGGGAGCGTAACTTGCGACAATATGCTACTAGTTGCTCCTGATTTAGGGCGACTCTTGCAAACAAAACAGGTAGGCAAGAAACTCGATAATACGCCTTATCTCAATAATACGCCTTATTCTGTCAAGCTTTATGCAGCCAAAACCAAGCACAGTGTGTGTAAAGATGGTGTGACTCCTTGTAGGTTTCAGGGTTATGTCTTTGAGGGTAAAGACTTTAACGGATTTATCGATCCATCAAACCATGAAATATATATTGGCAGCAACAGTACCAGTGATGGCCATAATTTCTCCTACAAAGAAAATACCACTTATTTACCGTTAGCGTCACAAGCTGGGCTAATTGATGGTATCTACGAAACGTCTGATCAAGAAATAAACGGTAGCTATCATGACATACGACAAGAAGTCAGTCGGCTATATGGTGAAGAAATGGCAGCCGACTTGAAACAAGAACAAAAACAAAAACAAAAACAAAAACAATGGATTAAACAGCGTTCAAAAGACTGCGGTGCAAACGCATCACATCAGCCAAGAACCCAAGCAGAGAAAGTGTGCTTTATTCAGCAAAACAACACCCGAGAACAAGCATGGTTTTTGTGGATTGATTAGCCCTACCTAAATCTTATCAGTTCGATGCCTTATTCCGACTATACTCGTCATTAATGCCTGCTTTGTATTTTCACACGCCATAGCATTTCCGAGCGACTCAGTAATATTTTCATGATAAACTCAAACAAAAGACAGTCTAATTATAGGCTGTCTTTTGTTTGTTCAGTATTGCTTAGCACATTTGAACAGCGGGCAATCTTACACAAGGTTGTATCATTCAGATAATAATAAGAAAACAATAGGGCGAACATGGATAAAGCAATCCCATCATCAAAGTCATGGATAGGCATCATTCAAATCATCACAGCTGCTGTTTGCTGGGGTACATTAGGAATATTTTCTACTTACCTTAATCAAATTGGCTTTAGTGGATGGCAGACAACTATTTTACGCATCGTAACCGCTGCGCTGCTTGTGCTCGTCATGCTACCAAAACTATGGCCGCATTTAATTAAACTGCGACCCAAGCAATGGATTGGATTGGCATTTCAGTCTTTGATAGGCGTGCTTGGCATGTCGTTATGTTATTTCTTTGCCGTTATCTACGTCGGTGCAGGCCCCGCTGTCGCACTGCTCTATACTGCACCCGTTTTTAGCTTGTTATTTTCGACGCTTTTGCTCAATGAATCTATTACTCGTCAATCAGCCCTACTGGCTCTAATGGCAGTGTTTGGCGTTGGATTGACGATGTTAGGTGAGCAAGCACAGGTCAACTGGGGTATTGTCTTGGGGCTATTGTCAGGAATGTGCTACTCATTATATGGCGTGCTGGGCAAACGAGCGATGCATAATGCTCACCCTGCCCCGTTAGTGTTTTTTACCTCGATTATTATCAGTGCTGGTGTGTTGCTATTATTACCAGAGACTTATCGTACTTATGAGCAGCTACTAAGCCTACCACTACCGACTTGGGGCTATGTCTTAGGGCTGTCTTTACTAGGAACTGTCGTACCATTTGCGCTGTATATGAAAGCATTAGAAAAGCTGCCTGCCTCTCGCGCATCCGTATTTACGATTTTTGAGCCGTTGACAGCCATTGCTCTTGCGACCATATTGCTACATCAATCATTGTCATTGATTCAATATGTGGGTGTGGTATTAATTCTACTAGCCGCTTTATTTAATGCCATGCTGAACGGTACTGCCACTCGCGTACCACGTTGGCTAAAAAAACGGCAAAAGGTATAAAACTCTGTTGTAATGGACAAAACTCTTGATATGTTTATAAAAAAAGCCCCAACCATGACAACATGATTGGGGCTTTTTATTGTTTAAGTCTGTATATTGCTCAGGGCGGTATATTGCTTAAGGCTTCATATTACTCAGAGCTTCACTTTGACAATAGAAGCTCACTTTTTAGCTTTATTGCTTCTCGATACGCTGTAAAAACGCCTGCGTACGTGGATGCGTTGATAGCTCAAACATCTGCTCAGCGCTGCCTTCTTCGACCACATGACCATCTTCGATTAATACCACATGGTCTGCGACATCACGGGCAAAGTTGACTTCGTGAGTTACCACAACCATGGTCCAGCCTTCCGATGCCAATTGCTTCATCGTCTCAAGGACATCTTGCACCAGCTCTGGATCAAGCGCCGAGGTTGGCTCATCGAACAACAGTAATGATGGCTCAATAGCCAGCGCACGAGCAATACCGATACGCTGCTGCTGACCACCAGATAGCTGAAACGGATAGAGATCCGCTTTGTCTGACAGACCCACTTTCTCTAGTAAAACTAAAGCCTGTTCACGGGCTTGCGCTTTGGTTTGACCTTGAACCACTGTCGGTCCAAGCATTAGGTTTTCGATAGCTGTCTTATGTGGAAATAAATTATAAGACTGAAAAACCATGCCTGATTTGCGCTGCAGAGCCAATAAGGTTTTTTTCTTAGGCTTAGTAGCAAAGTCGACGCTCAAGCTATTGTCATCAAAAGCAATCACACCTTGATCAGGAATCTCCAGCGCATTTAAACAACGTAAAAATGTCGTCTTACCTGACCCTGAAGGTCCTAATATTACGATCACTTTGCCTTTATTGATCGTCAAGTCGATGCCTTTTAGCACCTGATTGCCACCAAAAGCTTTATGAATATTAGTGACTTTGATCATAAAAATTCCTGTTGTACTGATCTTTATTTGCGACTGTTTATTCTGAATCGCTTGTATGACTGATGGCTAATCCATCATTACTTACTAACAAGCACTTATTAATAATCGTTTATTAGCCATCAATTATTTTGCCACGTAGCGATCCAGTCGGGTTTCAAGTTTGCCTTGAATAAAGGTCAAGAACAAACAGATACCCCAATAAATAATCGCCGCTTCAGTATAAACCAGCATAAACTCATAGTTGCGTGCCGTAATGATTTGCGCTTGTTTAAACAGCTCAGTGACGAGTACCAATGATGCCAAAGAGGTGTCTTTTACCAAACTGATAAACGTATTGGATAACGGTGGAACAGATACCCGAAGCGCTTGTGGCAAAATAACGTGACGAAAGGTTTGCAGATACGTCAGACCAACCGTCGATCCTGCTTCCCATTGCCCTTTTGGTATCGATAAAATCGAGGCACGCACCGTCTCTGATGCATAAGCGCCGATATTTAGCGAAAAAGCAATAATTGCTGACGGAAAAGGATCGAGCTTTACTCCGACACTTGGTAGACCATAGAAAATAATAAATAGCTGAACCAACATCGGTGTACCACGAATCGCAGACACATAGATACGAGCCAGTCTATAGATAACCTCATGGAACACACCAGTACGCGGCACGATACGAATCAGCGCCACTGTCAGTGCAATGACTATACCAATCGTAAATGAGATCAACGCCAGTGGTATCGAATAGTAGATACCACCTTTGAGCATTGGCCAAAACGATGAGATGACAATCTGTGCCCGATCAGCACTCATAAATGGCAGTGCTGCCAAAAAATCTGCTAACCATGAGGCTGACATGACAGACGCCGGTATGATAGACACTGACATTACTTTTTCTGACTTATATCAGCACCAAAGAACTCTTCGCTAAGCTTGGTCAAGGTACCATCAGCGGCCAACGCTTCCATCGCATCATTTAGTTTTTCCACGACTGCGTCATCGCCTTTGATCAATACCAAACCTGAGCCACGTAGCTCACTAGCAGGAGCCGTCAGTTTAATCTCCATGTTTGAATCTGGGAATTTTTTGAGGTAGTCCAATACTGCTAGATTGTCATTCATGGTAAAGTCAGCACGATCTTGTTTGACCAACTGAATGGCCTGCGCCATGCCATCGACAGGGACGATTTCTGTTTCATACTTCTCTGCCATCTCGCCATAGTTACTACTTAATGATTGAGCCGTACGCAACCCTTTTAAACTTTCCCACGAGCTATAACGGTCGTCATCAGTCGGTGCTAGAACTACCGCACCTGACCAGCTATAAGGACTGGCTTTATCATACTTTGCTTTGCGCTCAGGCGTGGTCAAACTAACTTGGTTAGCCACCATATCGAAGCGTCCTGAATCCAAACCTGCCAGCATAGCATCCCATTGGGTTTCTTTGAACTCGACGTCTACGCCTAGTTTATCTGCTACTGCACGCGTTACTTCAACATCATAACCCGTTAGTTTTCCGCTCTCATCATGGTACGTGAACGGAGGATAAGTACCCTCTGTACCAACGTTGATGGTACCACCATTGTTGATACGTTGTAGCAAATCAGAACCGCCCGTTGCGGTACTGTCAGTCGCACTGGTATCAGCTTCGTTGGTAGTAGATTGACCGCAGGCAGCAAGCAACATAGTGCTGGCAGCTAGGGCTAATAGATTGCGACGTTTCATGGGGTTTCCTTCCGCGAATAGATGAATAAATACTCAACATACAGCAAGTAGAGGCTAGTAACAAACTAAAATCGCTGAAATATACGCGTGGTTTATGTGTCACGCTTCTCATTGCTCGGTAAATTTATTGTATTTTCTTGTGGCTGCAAGTTTTGAGGGCAAATGATGTATTTTTCAATACTGTTTCTCTATTATTTTTTAAATTTCAAAGCATATTCAGATGTTATTGCTGTTCAATAAATATCAGCTTATCGATATAGCCCCTGACTTTAGACAAGAAAATGTAAAAAATCAGTGGGCATACGTAAGGTGACCATCATAAATCGCCTGAAAACTGATAGCGTTCACCCGCATGCCACATCTTCACAAAGGTGACTACTTGACCTGCCGAGTAGGTTTGGCGGCACAATACCAGTGTTGGTGACTGCGAGGCAATTTGTAAAAAATCAGCAATGTCATCAGGAGCAGCCAATGCTTGAATAGTATAACTGCCGCGCTCTAGTGGACTCTTAGCAATTAAGTAATCACTGGTATTGACGACGCTAAAATCTTGCTCAATAAATTTTGGTACTTTATTGGCATCAACCCAACGCTCTTCAAACTGTATGGGCTGGCCGTCAGCAAAATGGATGATTTTGACCTCATATAGTACCGGTATTTCTAGTGCTGGTGTTTCATTGAGCACCTTGCCCTCACGACCATTTGGTACGGCAATATCAAACTTATCACGCATCGCATCGTCTAGCATATCAGCCGTAATAGCACGCTTACTCACCACCTTTGCCTCATAATCACGATTGGCAGATTTTAAATCCTCAGCGATGTTGCGCACCTCGACAAACGTATGATTAAACTGCTGCTGTGCGACAAACGTCCCTGACCCCTGCCGACGCTCTAGTACCCGCTCCTCGCTCAGCTCTTTTAGCGCGCGGTTCACCGTCATGCGCGACACCCCAAACTCCTCAGCCAGTGCCATTTCTGTCGAAATCGCGTTACCTGCTTGCCATTTACCCGAGTGTATATTGTCTAATATAGCGTTTTTTATGCGTTGATACGCCGGAATCGTCTTTGTCATGGCCATCTTTCACTGTTGTCTTTAATCCTAATAATGTCGACATAATATCATGAGACTGCAGCGCAATTCTCAATCGGAACCTACCTACACAACATATTTTTCAGATCAATAACAAAAATAATTGCCTCACAAATAAAAAGTACTTGCATGAAAAAATAATCTTTGATAATTTGTATATACAACTTTACGACAGTATCAATAACCCAGCTCATATAGCAATTAGCCAAGTGTATTTATAGACTGAGCGTAAACCACTTATTTTCATTGCTCTAGCACCTTAAAATATTTCACAAGGATTTGACCATGACTACTGATAGCAATAGCAAAAAACCTACTCGCCGTGATGAGAGCCGCGAAATCGCCGCGCCCACTGGCAGTACCCTACATTGCAAAAGCTGGCTGACCGAAGCGCCCTATCGCATGCTGCAAAACAATCTGCATCCTGATGTGGCCGAAAACCCTAAAAGCCTAGTGGTGTACGGTGGTATTGGACGCGCAGCCCGCAACTGGGAAAGCTATGATCAAATTCTAGAGTCGCTAAAAGTGTTAGAAGACGATGAGACCTTATTGGTACAGTCAGGCAAACCAGTTGGCGTGTTTCAGACACATGAAAACGCACCGCGCGTATTGATTGCCAACTCTAACCTTGTACCACGCTGGGCCACGTGGGAGCACTTTAACGAGCTCGATCGCAAAGACTTGATGATGTATGGTCAAATGACAGCTGGTAGCTGGATCTATATTGGCACGCAAGGCATCGTGCAAGGTACATATGAGACCTTTGTAGAAGCAGGTCGTCAGCATTATGACGGTAGCTGGGCAGGACGTTGGATTTTGACCGCGGGTCTTGGCGGCATGGGCGGTGCGCAGCCATTAGCCGCGACTTTTGCAGGTGCAACCTCACTGAACATCGAGTGTCAGCAATCTAGTATCGATTTCCGCTTGCGTACTGGTTATGTCGATAAGCAAGCTGATGACTTAGACCATGCTTATGAGCTCATCAAACAGCATACCGACGCGGGTGAAGCGGTCTCTATTGCCCTACTTGGTAATGCAGCAGATATCTTGCCAGAGATGGTCAAGCGCGCCAATGCTGGCGGTATGAAGCCTGATCTAGTGACCGATCAAACCTCAGCGCATGACTTGATCAATGGCTATCTACCAAGTGGCTGGACAGTGGAAGCATGGAAAGCTGCGCAAGAAGATTCAGAGCAACATGCAGCATTAACCAAAGCCGCCGCTCAGTCTTGTGCCGTACACGTACAGGCGATGCTAGATTTACAAGCGATGGACATTCCAACGACCGATTATGGTAATAATATCCGTCAGGTGGCTTTTGATGAAGGCGTTAAAGACGCTTTTAATTTCCCAGGTTTTGTCCCCGCTTATATTCGTCCGCTGTTCTGCCAAGGCAAAGGCCCCTTCCGCTGGGTGGCGCTGTCAGGTGATCCAGAAGATATCTATAAGACCGATCAAAAAATCAAAGAGCTGTTCCCTGAAAACACCCATATCCATCGCTGGTTAGATATGGCAAAAGAGCGCATTCAGTTTCAGGGTTTGCCTGCCCGTATCTGCTGGTTAGGATTGGGTGAGCGTGACAAAGCAGGTTTAGCCTTTAATGAAATGGTCAAAAACGGCGAGCTAAAAGGCCCTATTGTCATCGGTCGTGACCACTTGGATACGGGTTCTGTTGCCAGCCCAAACCGCGAAACTGAAAGCATGAAAGATGGCTCAGATGCGGTATCTGACTGGGCATTATTGAATGGTATGCTCAATGTCGCAGGCGGTGCCACTTGGGTATCACTACATCATGGCGGCGGCGTTGGCATGGGCTACTCGCAGCACTCAGGTATGGTCATTGTCGCAGATGGCACTGATGCCGCTGCCAAACGCTTGGCACGAGTACTTGTCAACGATTGCGGCTCAGGGGTTATGCGTCATGCCGATGCAGGCTATGAGCTGGCGATCAAAACAGCCAAAGACTATGGTCTAAATTTGCCGATGGTTAAGTAGCATACCCTTTATCCTTATAAGTGATTACTTGACATAAGGATATCATCGACATTTTATCAAGGAGGATAATATGATTGAGCAAAATACGACACTAAATCTCAAGGATGCAGCAGCGACACCAACTGAAGCACTACTGTCTAAACCTATAGCGTTACTGCAATTGATAGTCTTTAGTGCTATCGGTTTGGTCATGTTCTTTGTGCCATTTACCATTGGTGAGAAAAGCACGATTTTGTTCGATCATGGGGCAACTTATCTGGTCAATCAGCAGCATACATTGTCTGTGATGTTATTATTTTTATTGATGATCTTTGGGGTAAGCAAGCCATTTATAGACGGCTCATGGCGTAAAAATATCACCCACATGATTATGACTGCTTTTAAAATCATTGGTCTGATACTGGCAGTAATGTATGTGGCTGACGTAGCGCCTGCCTTTATGATGGAAAAGGACATGCTGCCGTTTTTGTTTGAAAAACTGGCATTACCAGTCGGTATGATTGTACCGCTTGGGGCATTAATTTTAGCATTTTTGGTGGGTTTTGGTTTGCTCGAGATGGTCGGTGTGCTCATGCAGCCGATCATGAAACCTATCTGGAAAACCCCAGGTTCATCAGCGATTGATGCTGTCGCATCCTTTGTTGGTAGCTACTCTATCGGGCTGCTCATTACTAATCGCGTGTATTTGCAAAAGCAATATTCAGCGCGCGAAGCCATTATCATTGCGACTGGATTTTCGACCGTATCAGCGGCATTTATGGTCATTGTTGCCAAAACGCTTGGTCTGATGGAGTTTTGGAACCTGTTTTTTTGGTCTACGCTAGTGATTACCTTTATCGTTACTGCGATTACTGCTCGTATTCCACCCATTAGCCTTGTAGATGATAGCGTTGAACGTCCCGCTTTAGACCATAAAAGTGGTACACGTTTGGCGGCAGCATTTGATTTGGGTTTGTCCACTTCGCGCCGTGCCACTGACCTAAAACAAATCTTATGGTCTAACTTTCGCGATGGGCTGACAATGGCAGCGGCGATTGTGCCTTCTATCATCGCGGTTGGCTTGACAGGATTGATATTAGCAAAGTATACGCCTGTATTCGATGCTTTAGGCTTGCTTCTTTATCCATTTACATGGCTTAGCGGCTTACCAGAGCCTCTGGTTGCCGCCAAAGGTATGTCAGCGGGATTGGCTGAAATGTTCTTGCCAGCACTGCTCCTCAGTGAGGCTGATATACTGACTCGCTATGTTGCAGGGGTCATCTCTATTAGCAGCGTGTTGTTTTTCTCTGCCATGATTCCTTGTGTGCTTGCCACTGAAATACCATTATCTGTCGGCAAAATGGTCATTATCTGGTTTGAGCGTGTGGTACTCAGTATTTTATTGGCTGCGGCATTCGGACATCTAGCCATGTACTTCAACTGGATTGGCTAAAAAAACAAATTTAATAACAAGTATTATGTTAACTAAAAACATTTAAAAAACGTCATTTCAACAAAGACATGAATCAAAAATAATATAACCCATATGTCTTACAATACTAGGATCACCCTATGAACGATATCAAAAAATTAACGCTACACCCTCGCCAGCTTAGCTTTAAGATGCTACGTGATATCTATGAGCAACCTGTCATATTGACATTACCTGAGAGTGCTTATAAAGCTATCGATGCCTCACACGAAGATGTGCGTACGATTATTGCTCGAGACAAAAGCGCTTATGGAATCAATACTGGTTTTGGCTTGTTAGCAAAGACGCGTATCAGTGATGATCAGCTTGAGCTACTTCAGCGCAATTTGATCGTTTCTCACTCAGTGGGTACTGGTGGAGCGTTACCAGACAGCGTCGTGCGACTGATTATGGTGATGAAAGTTGCCAGTTTGGCTCAAGGTGTCTCTGGTGTGCGTCGCGAGGTAGTAGATAGTCTACTGGCCTTAATCAATAATCAAATCACGCCAAATATTCCGGCAAAAGGGTCTGTTGGTGCTTCTGGTGATTTAGCGCCTTTATCACACATGACACTTGCAATGATGGGTGAAGGTGACGTGTTTGTCGCTGGCGAAAAAGTGCCTGCAGCAGAAGCTCTAGCTCAACATGGACTTGAGCCAATTACCCTAGCAGCCAAAGAAGGCCTCGCGCTTATCAATGGTACGCAAGTTTCAACCGCGCTAGCATTACGGGGTTATTTCTTAGCGCGTGATTTGCTTGAGACCGCCACCATCGTCGGCTCACTGTCGATTGATGCTGCCAAAGGATCGGACTCACCATTTGATGCGCGTATTCACGAAGTACGTGGCCATCATGGTCAAATTGAAATCGCCAAAGCACATCGTCAACTGATCAAAGGCAGTGCCATTCGTGCCTCACATGATGGCGAGCAAGACGATAGAGTTCAAGACCCTTACTGCTTGCGTTGTCAGCCGCAAGTCATGGGTGCCTGTCTTGATATCATCAATCAAGCAGGTAAAACGCTACTAATCGAATCCAATGCCGTCACTGACAATCCGCTAATTTTTAATAACGAAGATGGCCCAGTGGCTATATCAGGTGGTAACTTCCATGCTGAGCCAGTCGCTTTTGCCGCTGATATTTTAGCCTTGGCAATTGCCGAGATTGGTTCTATGTCTGAGCGCCGTGTGGCCTTACTTATCGATGCGACGCTGTCAGGTGGTCTGCCGCCATTCTTGGTTGATAACGCTGGGGTCAACTCAGGCTTTATGATCGCCCATGTGACAGCAGCGGCACTGGCTTCAGAAAACAAATCTATCGCCCATCCGGGTAGCGTCGATAGCATCCCAACCTCTGCCAACCAAGAAGATCATGTCTCCATGGCGACCTATTGCGCACGCCGCTTATACGAGATGGCGCAAAATACTGCCACCATTATCGGTATTGAGCTATTGGCTGCCGGTCAAGGGATTGATTTTCATCGCGGATTAGAGACATCAGAGCCGTTGACTGTGGCGCATCAGAAACTGCGCGAGAAAGTGACTTTCTATGATAAAGACCGCTACCTAGCGCCTGATATCGAAGCGGCCAAGCAATTGGTATTAGACGGTACGCTTGCTGAGCACTGGCAGTCATTACGTAGCAACTGGTACGAGTCTAAATAAGCGTTAGATAATAGAAGGGAATGAGCAATGGCCATTACGAAAATTAGCACAACCGTGAGTCACACAGCGGCTGACATGATGCTGTGGACTGGCCGTGCAGAGCCATTTGAGACGGCACGTGCCCGCTACTGGTATCAGCTCGTCCAGCCTTACGAGGATCAAAATATTGGGCTAATCGGCTTTGCATGTGATCAAGGGGTTAGGCGCAATCAAGGCCGCGTGGGTGCGCGAGCTGCCCCGCCGCTGATTCGCCGAGCGTTTGCGACGCTGCCAGTGATTGCGTCGTTGCAGACACGCTATGACAATCAACTGGCAACATTGCTAGGTGATGCAGGCGATATCTATTGTCATGACGATGATGACTTTGCTGCGCACACTCTTGAGCAAGCTCAGCTCGAATATGCGGATAAGGTGAGCGCTATCGTCAAACAAGGCGGCTTGCCCATTGGACTTGGTGGTGGTCATGCCATTGCGTACGGTAGCTTTTTAGGATTATGGCAGGCATTAAAAAACACAAACGATACCACTACCGCACCGACCATCGGCATTATTAATTTTGATGCGCATCTTGATATTCGTCAGTCGGATGTGGCGACCTCTGGTACACCTTTTCGGCAAATTGCTGAGCATTTATCAGCACATGAGCAGCCTTTTCACTATTGCTGTATTGGCGTCAGTCGGTTCTCTAACACGGCAGCGCTGTTTGACCGCGCTGAACAATTGGGTGTACAAGTCATTAGCGACGAGGACTGTCAGCAGCAGCCTTGGCAGGTACTTGCCGATCAGGTTATAAGCTTTATCAATCAGGTTGATGTGGTTTATCTAACCATTGATATGGATTGCTTGCCTGCCAGTGTTGTGCCCGGTGTGAGTGCCCCAGCAGCTTACGGTATTGAGCTTGGGTTTGTTGAGCGCATGGTAAAAACCATCATGGCTACAGGCAAAGTAAAAATGACCGACATTGCCGAGATTAATCCTAATTTTGATATTGATGGGCGCAGCTGCAAGGTCGCTGCTCGACTACTGGCAACTATGGTAGAGCAGCATTTACTAGTCATCTAGGTTTATTGTCCAAGCTCATCGTCTAGGTTCGTTGATTAAATTCATTGCTTAGCTTAGCTTTGCCCTCTCATCCCGACCAATAGACACCACTGGCGTCCAAACAATAAGGAGCACATTATGAATGATTTCAACAATACGACAGCAACCATATTCGATGATGCCACCATGGCATCGTTTCATCAAATTATCATCAATGCCAATCTTGCCACGTTTTCTGCCCATTACGGTTTTAATAGCAGTGACCATGTACCTTATGGACAACTGGAAGATGCTGCCATCGGTATTATTGATGACAAAATTGCGTGGATTGGCTCTAATAAACAAATAGCCGAGCACCTGTCACATTACTCAGCAGAGCAAATCAAAAATGCTCATGGCGGCTGGGTAACCCCCGGATTTATCGACTGCCATACCCATATCGTTTATGGTGGCAACCGCAGCAATGAGTTCGAGGCGCGCTTGCAAGGCGCTAGTTATCAAGACATTGCTGCACAAGGTGGCGGCATTGTCTCAACTGTCACTGCCACCCGCGCCGCTAGTGTTGAGTCGTTGTTTGCACAAAGTGAAAAGCGCCTACTCGCACTCATAAAAGAAGGCGTGACCAGTATCGAAATCAAATCGGGCTACGGCTTAGATTTAGACACTGAGCGCAAAATGCTCATGGTTGCTCGCCAGCTTGGTGACAAACACAATATACATGTGAGCACAACGTATTTAGCGGCACATGCCCTACCACCTGAATACAAGTCTCACATGCAGGACCGCTCGGATGAATACATCGAGCAAGTGTGCGAGTGGCTACCTATTTTGCATTCAGAGGGTTTGATCGATGCGGTCGATGGCTTCTGTGAAAACATCGCCTTTAATACTGAGCAAATCAGACGCGTTTTTGAAGTGGCACGCTCATTAAATGTACCAGTCAAACTGCACTCTGAGCAATTATCTGACATAGGTGGTAGTGCCTTGGTTGCTGAGTATCAAGGGTTATCCAGCGACCATCTAGAGCATTTATCAGAAGATGATATCAAAAAAATGGCTGCCAGCAATACCGTAGCTGTGATACTACCTGGGGCGTTTTATACATTACGTGACACCAAATTGCCACCGATTGAGGCGCTACGCAAACATCAGGTGCCAATGGCGCTTTCTACCGACTGTAACCCTGGCACTTCACCGCTCACCTCGCTTTTGTTAACGATGAACATGGGCTGCACGCTATTTTACTTAACCACTGAAGAGGTTTTGGCAGGAATTACTGTTCACGCAGCACAAGCATTGGGGCTATCTAATAAAGGTAAAATAGAGGTCAGCTGTGATGCAGATTTGGCACTATGGGATATTGCCCGTCCTGCCGATTTGGCTTATCAGATGGGGCTAAACCCTATCCAATGCACTATGGTTCAAGGTAAGTGGCGCAAGACGGTGTAACCTTTCTACCTTTACCTATCACCATTAAAAAAGCCACTAGCTAGTATGTTCATCTGGTGGCTTTTAATTTATCTGGTTTGGATATTTCTACTAGGCCATGTCTTTATTTCAAAAATGGTGATAAAAATGAGATAAATTGCCGTCAAACAAGAAAAATAATGCAGATAATATCGCGATATTAACCCGCTATTTGACGATGTTTGGCAAGATTTAGCTATTTTTAGCCCATGTAGATGACTATCGGGTGAATTGAAGACATGCTCTAGCGCTTATATTTGTTGGCAAACGTCTCACCTGTATTGGCATCCACATTGATACCAACGATCTCATCGCCTTTCAGCAAGTCAACTTTGTAATACAAAGGGTGAGCATCATAGTCGCGATCTGCTTCAAACTCGACTTCTAATGTCATACCGCCTATTTTTTTCTCAGCGATACCTATCGCACTCATAATATTTACTTTCGTACGATGCTGTACGTTGTAGTCGTTAATATCGTCGCGATCTAATCGCTCAGTCTCAGTCCCAATGACTGCTCCCGTCATTGCATCCACTACTACTTCATAACTATCGCTAGCCGTGCTAAATTCTATTTCATATATGCCATTTTCTGTATCATCATCATCTTCGTCATAATCAGCCCCGATTAGCATACCGGATGCCTGTGCGGTTGCGATAGTAATCGCTTGCTTTAAACCAATCTTGGTCGCTTGTGCTGCTTTTACCTCAGTAGACAGACTGGTTTGAGCCGCCATTACAGTCGTGCTCATGACACCTGTAGTTAGGGCGAATGCTAGGCCAGCACCTAAAGTGGTCAATTGTATTTTTTTAGACAGTTTATTCATTAACTTATTTCCTTTACTTATCACTTACTTTTATAAGCCATTTTTATAGTGTACTGCTATAACCCAATGAAATAATCTCTTTTCATTATCGATAGCGTTTAATGCCATTAGCTATACACTTATGTTAACGAGATTTTCTACTTGCTATAGGATGAAAAAGTATCAAAGTGTAATCACACTGTTTGAATAACCAATCTAAATATAGTACTGATACAAGTATCTATGTTCGATGAGCAGGCGTATGGTGTCGATAAAAAAATACTGCATTTATCGTCTTAGGATAAATGCAGTATGGATGTTCTCAACACTTACGTGGAGCAATAGACTAGAGAGTCTTAGTTTAAGATACCAAAAGCCACCAATGCATCAGCCACACGTTTAAAGCCAACCATATTAGCACCCGCCATATAGTCGATATAGCCATTGTCAGTTTGACCATATTGCTCTGAGGCATTAGCCGCACTATTATGAATATCTTTCATAATACCTTTTAAACGCTCATCGACTTGCTCAAAGGTTTGATATTGACGGACGGAGTTTTGCGACATCTCAAGCGCAGACACAGCGACACCACCAGCATTTGCGGCTTTACCAGGCGCATAATGGACGCGATGCAAGCGAATATAATCAATCGCTTCCGCAGTTAGCGGCATATTGGCACCTTCAACTACATACGTTACACCATTTTCAACCAATCGCTTAGCATCTTCTGCACTCACTTCGTTTTGAGTGGCACATGGCAACGCAATATCAGCCTCAAACTGCCATGGTTTTTGTTTGGCAAGCCATTCGCCACCATAGACATCGACATACTCTGCTAATGGTTTGTTTTGATATTTTTGTTTTTTGAGCCAATTAATTTTCTCTTGATTAAGACCTTGTTCATCGTACAAAGTCCCTTGTGAGTCAGATACCGTGATAGCTATACCGCCAAGCGCATTCACTTTTTCAGCGGCGTGGAGTGAGACATTTCCAGCGCCTGAGATAAGTACTTTTTTGCCTTTGATGTTATCACCTTGGGCGATAAGCATGTTTTCTAAGAAATAAACGGCACCGTAGCCAGTCGCTTCTGTGCGCATCAAACTGCCACCGAATCCCACGCCTTTACCAGTAAGAACACCAGTCGACTCACGTGTCAAATTTTTGTACATCGCAAACATATAGCTGACTTCTCGACCACCAACACCGATATCACCAGCAGGCACATCCATATCTTTACTTACATAGTGATATAACTCACGCATAAAGGCATAGCAAAAACGACGGATTTCACTATCCGTTTTACCTTTAGGATCAAAATCAGAGCCACCTTTACCACCGCCAATCGGCAAGCCCGTTAAAGCGTTTTTAAAAATTTGCTCAAAACCTAAAAACTTCAGTACTGACTGATTAACCGTAGGGTGAAATCTAAGACCGCCTTTGTATGGTCCTAACGCATTACAGAACTGAACACGCCAACCACGATTGACTTGCACGTTGCCTTTATCATCTTCCCAGTTAATCCGAAAGCCAAATACCCGATCAGGCTCCACCAAACGCTCAAATACTTTCAAAGTATTGTATTCAGGATGAGCATCATATAAAGGCTGAATCGTAATGGCCACCTCTTTTACTGCCTGAATGAACTCTGGCTGATGCGCATAACGTGCTTCGACTTTTTTGATGGCCTGACTGATACTCATATATTTCTTCCTTAGGATCAAATGGTGATTGTACTTATTTACATCAACATCACGTCATATAAAGGCTGACGAGGAAATTTTTAACGCTGATATAAAACTGAAATCGCTTCTATACAAGGTTATGTATAGAAGCAAGGGGGATTAAAAACTGATTATGTATGTGACTACATTACACATATAGAGATAAAAACTATTTTTATTCCATAATTATATATCATTTTTTAGGTACATAAGTCTAGTAAATATCATCATCATGAAAGTTTATGATCAATAGCTAAGGCATATCCTTAATTCAATCAATAGTCGCTTAAAGCGTTTAAAAATGATTCAGCTTTATCATTGATTTTCAAATAAGAACACACCCTACAAGTATCTTAACGCAACTAAAGACAGTAACATTTTACTGGCATGCTAGGCACTTGTATTAGCTTTTACCAAAAAAATAAACACTTGTTTTTATTTGTATATAAATTTAAGATAAAAGGTCGATAAAATATAACAAACGGTAAAAAAATATGGAAAAATGGCTTTTTTTCCGTTGCAGTATATATCAATGTTAACAACAAGGGTTTATAATCACCCGTCTATACAACATATAGTTATGTCTTTTTCAACATTATCAATAGCTATTCTATCAATCCCACAATCTATCATAGAGAAAGCGATATGCGTACAGACTCATTCCAGCAAATTTTGGAAGACCTAAACAGTTCATCAACGGATGTTGAAGCATCTGCCTTAATTTCTAACGATGGTCTTATGATTGCCTCAGCACTACCAACAGGCATTGACGAAGACCGTGTTGGTGCAATGTCAGCAGCTTTGCTGTCATTGGGCGATCGTGCAGGCCGTGAGTTGGCGCGTGGTAGTATCGATCGTATTATGATTCAAGGCGAGCAAGGCTACGTTATTATGACATCATCGGGAGATGAGGCGGTACTGACGATTATGGCAAAACCAAATGCGAAACTTGGTTTGATATTCTTAGACATCAAGCGTGCATCAGAAGCCCTTGCAAAACTTATCTAATGAGCGATTTTAGAGGTTTGTTAAACGAGAAACCTTACTTTAAATCAAAACTGAGTGACTGTCTCATAAAAACTATTTAAGATAATACACACTATTTTATAAGATCAGTGCTTAAATAAGTGTTAGGGTCAATAATAAGCTAAAACTCTATTCACTATAAATAACATTCTCGACAAGTTCCACATAAAGCTGGCTTTTTAATCATTATGAATACAACGATCCATAAAGGAGATTACTATGGGTTCTCCAATCCCTGATGCACATAAGCCTGATATGCCTGCTAAGCAGATTACTATAACTTACCATGATGGCACCTCACGCACTGTCTATGACACGGGTATTGAACGCCCTTATCCTGATGGCAAGCTGATTGTATCGCGTACTGATTTGAACGGTATACTGACACATACCAATGATGCTTTTGTTGAAATTAGCGGTTACACTATTGATGAACTAATCGGTCAACAACATTACATTTTGCGCCATCCTGATATGCCAAAAGCTGCTTATAAAGACTTGTGGAGTACTGCAGTCTCTGGACAAAAGTGGCATGGCTATGTCAAAAACTTGTGCAAAGATGGTAGTCATTACTGGGTCTATGCTACTGTCGTGCCGAATGTTCGTCACGGCAAAACAGTAGGCTATACATCAGTACGACGCAAACCATCACGCAGCAAGATAGAAGCAGCGATAGCGTTGTATGCTGAAATGAAAAAAAATGAGGAAGATTGAGTCATGACGACACATAATATGTTAATCGCCCCAGATTTTTCGCCTGAGCGTTTCGCAGGCTGGCACATGTTCAATACGTTGATTCAAAAACGTGCTAACTTAAATATGCACTTGAACATTCCATCCTCACATGATGAGCAAGAGCAAGTCATTACTGCTGGTAACATTCAAATCATTTATGCCAACCCTTTTGATGCAGCAACATTGATTCGTGAGCAAGGCTACCGTGCAGTCGCCCGCCCTATCGGAAAATCTGATGAGATGGTCATTGCCGCTGCAGCAAAGAGCGATATCAACTGCTTAGAAGACATAAAAACTGGCGCTACTGTAGCAATGGCCGATAACCGTGATGTTAAACTAGTTGGCCTACGCTTATTAGAAGCCATTGATATAGAAGAAGCTGATCTGACTTGGGATATCACTGAAACTTATCAAGCAGCAGCTCGAAAAGTCATTAAAGGCGAGGCCCAGGCTGCCTTTTTTTTAGCAGAGATATTTCATAGCTTTTCTCGTCTGACCAAAACTCAACTATCAGTACTTATCGAAAGTGATTTGGCTGATATCAGTCATGTACTGCTTATTAAAGAGGATTTCCCTGACACCGAAATCTTTATGAATGCCATTCTCAATCTGCATAATGACGACGATGGTAAAGAAGCATTAGCAGAACTGGGTATGCCTCATGGATTTGAAGCGATGGATGAGGAAGATGCTGAATTTATGATAGATTTAATGCAGACCTTGCTTGACTAGTTTTTCATTGAGATATTGACATATTGCATCGTTTTGCTTGCTTAGGTCATAGCCTATTGCACCTTAATGGTCGCTATATAATATGAGCCATACAATAGCGACTATGACTTACAAGGACACTATTATGTCTGATTTAGATCTTATCAAAGAAAATGAGATGGAAGCTCGGCGAGTATTTCGTTTATACTCACGTAAAGTATTTTTGGCACCCAACAATCGTCATTTTCACGAACAACGTATCAATGCTGCGCTATTATTGAACGAAAAAGAGCCTTTACAAGGTGCCGTTGCAGACTTTTTTTATGGCTGTTGGTATGATATCCCTTATGATGTAAACAACTTGTTTATTCGTGTCAAAGGTCGGCTTTACCCTCATATTGAGCAAGGGTTCCGCGAATGTATCAATAAGAAAAGATACATTCAACGCAATAGTATGCTCGCAACCCGTTGGAGCGTGTTGGTTTCGCCTTCTCTCAATGAACAAAAGCGACGACTACGTATCAGTAGCGATGATGCCAAAGAAATATCTAAGGACATCACAACTGAACTGATGCAAGCACGTGATGATGAAGACTGGGGTACAATTGAGCAGATCGAAAACGAATTTTTTGCTCACTGTATCGCACGCAATGATCGGCTTGCCTTCTCTTTAGTATGGTTTCGCTTAGGCAAAAGCGACTGGCAGTTTGATGAACGTTGGAATAACTGTCAACAAAACCTTGATCAAACCCAAAACATTAAAACTTAATTTATTGCCTATTTATAACCTTTATTATAACGGTAGCTGCTATGTCTTCTTATTTAAATGCTGATAAAACGTATCTGACTTTAACTCCAGCCGGTATTTTTGAGGCATTTTCTCAAAGTGAACCCACTGATAAGCAGTTATCATTACAAGACTTACTGTCTTATGCACAGACACTGCTCGCAGCCGAATGGCTAGAACGCTACTCTGATGAATGGTTGCAAAACTTTATCGAGCAAGGTTGGATTGAAAAACTGTCCTTGCTTTTACCAGCACCTAATCTACCACTAGATCAGTTCTTACCCTACGTGGTTGCTAGCTTGTCAGGGAAACGCCGTGCCGCCATCGGCTCTGATGAAGGATTCTGTTTGGCACGCATTGGCTACAGCCAAGAAGAAGCCGATATGTTGAGTGTCGCAGCGGCTGACTTTTCAGGATTTATACTACGTCAAAAACAACGTGGTTGGGCAGTAGAAAGCCAAGCCATCTCGTTTTTTCAGCAGGTTGATATGTTGATTCCTGAGACCAGTTTTGTGTTTTTATGGATTGATGGTTCAGGCTACGTACTCATCATCGATGGCGAACCTCTAACCAACAGCCGTGCTTTTGTAGAACTGGTATGGGCGTTAAAAACTTCAGGATTAAGATTTCTTAGCTAAAATTTCTTAGCTAGAGCATTAAACCATCTAACATCATACATGCAACTGGCCCTAGGGTCTGTTGTTACCGTAGACTACTCTATCAATCTGCTACAACGTCACTTTTGCCTGATACTTAACATACTCTAATGTTTCAATTATCAACGTTAATGCCCTGCGAATTAACAATTCATACCTCTTACTTCGTCATACTGTCTTCTATCAATATTCTGTTTTGGGATATTATCCAATACTTTCGCTTAACTGGTCAGCATGCTTTATTAGGTTTGTTGGCTCTCTATGACTTATGAAATTTATGGTTTATAAAATTTATGGCTTATGAAACAGTCATAACCTGCTAGCTCTCAACAACAGGAGTCTATATGTCCGTTAACTCAACCCACCCAATTATTGTATTTGATGTCAATGAAACCTTGCTAGATATTGAGACCTTAACCCCTTTATTCACTCGCTTATTCGATGACAAGCTCATGCTAAGAGAGTGGTTCGCTCAACTGGTACTCTACTCTCAAACCATGACGCTATCAGGGCTGTATGCACCTTTTGGTGAGCTAGGTGTTGGCGCCTTACAGATGACTGCTGATATCCATAAAATCACGCTGACAGATGACGATATCACAGAACTCAAAACACTCATGGGAAAAATGCCGGCCCATCCCGATGTCATACCTGCATTGACCAAGCTACGTGATGCAGGGTTTCGACTGGCGACATTGACCAATTCAGCAAGTAGCACCTCTCCTTCACCACTCGAAAAAGCCGGTATCAGTCAGTTCTTTGAGCAGCAATTCAGCGTAGAAACTGTCGGAAAATTCAAACCCGCACCTGAGACTTATCAAATGGTCGCCAAGGAAATGTCTGTTGAGACGTCAGATTTATGCCTCGTAGCTTCTCATCTTTGGGATACGATAGGCGCTCAAGCGGCTGGTTGCCAAGGTGCATTTCTAAAACGCCCTCATAACGCTATGTTACCTGCGTCCAATGTACCGACACCGAATTTTATGGCCTCAGATCTTGTCACGCTTGCTAAGAAAATCATACTCGATGCTAAAAACTAGAGGCTGTTAAACAAGAAAGCTATTACCGTCAATAATTAAAATTTTACCGCCACTGCTCCTGAGTAATTTTATATAGCACATGCTCAGCAAGTGGATGGTTAGACTCAAGCATTGGATGATAAAAGTTTTCTTGCGTATCAGTCATGCCAATGCGCTGCATGATTAATTGCGAGTGCTTGTTAATAACAGCCGTAAACGCGACGACCTCATCAAGCATTAACGTTTCAAATGCAAACGTTAATGAAGCTCTTGCGGCCTCCGTTGCATAACCTTTTCCCCAATAATCTTTGTGTAGTCGCCAAGCCATCTCTACAGCAGGTGCAAAAGGCATATCAACATGTGCTTCATTTAAGCCAACCATACCGATAAAGGCATTCGTCTCTTTTAGGCTCACGGCCCAAAATCCCCAGCCTTTATCTTCAATAAGCTTTGAACATTTATTGGCTATGGCATCGCTCAATTTTGGTGACAGTGGCTTGGGAAAATACTTCATGACGTCAAGATCAGCATTCATTTCAGCAAAGACAGGTAAATCACTCGCCTGCCACTGTCTAAGATAGAGACGTTCCGTTTCTATTGTCTGAGGTTTCATACTGTTTGACCTTTTGCTTTATGCTTTATGCTTTATGCTTTATGCTTTATGCTTTAGCCTAAAAAAATACCGCTTCCATCTTAGAAGTGGTATTTTTATCATTACTATAGGCGATTTAATATTAAAAAATACAGCGATACGGATTATATTTTGCGTAGCCTCTGTCTGCGTAGGCACAGCAAGCAAGAAAAATATAACCGATATCGCGTGGTTGTATTTGTATTTTTTATTTAGGGCTGACTATCGTTTAAAAATGGATAACGGTACGAATGCTCTCGCCCTTATGCATTAAGTCAAAAGACTCATTAATGTCTTCCAATGGCATGGTATGGGTGATGAACTCTTGTAATGGGATCTCACCTGCCAGATAACGTTCAACGTAGCCTGGTAATTCTGAACGACCTTTTACCCCGCCAAATGCTGAGCCACGCCAGACGCGCCCAGTCACAAGTTGAAACGGACGGGTAGAGATTTCTTGCCCTGCACCTGCGACACCGATGACGACCGACTCGCCCCAGCCTTTATGGCAGCACTCAAGTGCTGAACGCATGATATCGACATTACCGATACATTCAAATGAATAATCCACACCGCCATCGGTTAATTCCACGATGACTTCCTGAATGGGCTTGTCGTAATCTTTCGGATTGATGCAGTCAGTCGCACCTAATTTTTTGGCCAATTCAAACTTGCTCTCATTAATATCAATTGCAATGATACGACTGGCTTTTGCCATCGCAGCACCGATGACTGCCGATAGACCAATGCCGCCGAGACCAAAGATAGCAACGGTCGCACCCTCTTCGACTTTTGCGGTATTCATGACCGCACCCATACCCGTGGTGACACCACAACCCAGCAAACAAACTTCCTCTAACGGTGCTTCTTTATTGACCTTGGCCAAAGAAATTTCTGGCAAAACCGTATATTCAGAGAAGGTTGAGCAGCCCATATAATGATAGATTGGCTTACCATCTTTATAAAAACGCGTGGTGCCATCTGGCATTAGGCCTTTACCTTGGGTTTCACGTACCGCCGAGCACAAGTTGGTTTTGCCCGACGTACACATTTTGCAGACTTTACATTCCGCTGTATATAAAGGAATCACATGGTCACCAACTTGCACGCTAGTCACGCCCTCACCGATCTGCTCAACGATACCGCCACCTTCATGACCTAAAATCGCTGGGAATACGCCTTCTGGGTCTTCACCAGAGAGCGTAAACGCATCGGTATGACAAACACCACTTGCTACGATTTTTACCAATACTTCGCCTTTCTTTGGCAGCATCACATCTACTTCTTCGATAGATAGTGGTTCATTTGGCCCCCAAGCGATGGCGGCTTTAGATTTGATAAATTGATCTGACATAGCTGTCTCTCTTTTTAGTTCGTTATTAGGCATAGCCTGTTGGGGCCAATATCTGAAACATTTCGAAGCGGATACTTCTCATTATAGTTATTTCTAGCATGATAACAATATGCTATATTTGCAAATAACTTTTACATATTGGTAATAATCATGCGTTGGGATGGGGTCAGTGAGTTTGTTTATGTTGCAGAATACGAGAGCTTCACGCGCGCCGCCAAAGAACTAGGTATCTCAACCGCACAAGTCAGCCGACAAATCAGTGCATTAGAGAAACGGCTTAATATTAAACTGCTATATCGTACAACACGAAAAGTCTCACTCACAGAAGAAGGACGTGTTTTCTATCAACACTGCCGTGGTGTATTAGACGGCTTAGATGCTGCTGAACAGGCGGTCAGTCGCTTTCAATCAACGCCACAAGGTCGAATTAAACTAACGGCACCTATGACGTATGGCGAGCAGCAATTATTACCGCTGATCAATGATTTTATGGTGCAGTATAGTAATATCGAAGTAACAGCGTTTTTGAGTAATCAAATGATTGACTTGATTGATGGTGGTTACGATTTAGCGATTCGCATCGGTAAATTAAGCGACTCAACGATGATGGCAAAGAAGCTCAGCCATCGCACTAACTTTGTCTGTGCCGCGCCTTCTTATCTCGATACATATGGCACGCCTCACTCTCTGAATGATTTGAGTCATCATAACTGCTTACTGGGTACTCGTGATTATTGGTACTTTAGAGATGCCGACCAAATAGATAGCGATCAAAAAACCAATAACAGTGTCAAAGAAAAAAACTTGCGTGTCTCTGGAAACATCCAATATAACAATGGGCATAGCCTAGTCGATGCCGCTTTGAAAGGTTTGGGTGTCGTCCAGCTGCCTGACTATTACGTGCAAAAGTATTTAGAATCAGGGGAGCTGATAAGCTTATTGGATGACTATCGAGAGCCAGAAGAAAGTATTTGGGCTATTTATCCGCACAATCGTCATTTATCACCAAAGATTAGGTTGCTGGTAGACTATCTGGCAGAACGTTTGGCTTAAGAGTCCGTTAACGCACTTTGTCATGATGCTTTTTATTGTGTGCGTTGTTATGCGTGTTGTTATGTTCGTTGTTGTACTCGCTATTATTTGAGTTGCTATGCAAGGCTGATTACGGATAAGCTAATTACGGATAAGCTAATTACGGATAGGTTGATTACACACAAGGTTATGATGCACAATGAATGTTCGATGTTGCCAACTATTACGGATAACCAATCACCATAAAAAAGGATGACTCATGATTAAAATCGTCTCTATCGCTGCTTTGGCTTTGGCCATGACGGCTTGTGCCAGTGTTGAAAACGTTCTAAATGCACCCACCTCTTCGCTAAAAACCACGACAACGGCTATCAATGCTGAAAAAGGCTTGGTAACCATGCAAAGCAATCATTCCGTGCAAGATACTGCCGATAAGCTGGTCTCAGTTATCGAAAGCAAAGGCATGAAAGTATTTGCGCGCGTCGATCATCAGAAAAATGCACAAGGTGTCGATTTAACCTTACGACCAACCCAGGTCATTATGTTTGGCAACCCTAAAGCCGGTACGCCCTTGATGAACTGTGAGCAGACTGTCGCCATTGATTTACCACAAAAAATCCTCATCAGCGAGGATGCTGATCAAAAAGTATGGCTGTCTTATAACAATCCTGAATATCTCAAAACCCGCCATAATATCGAAGGCTGTGATACCGTCATTGATAATATCTCAAAAGCATTAAATGCGGTCAGCACAGCAGCGGTTGCTAAGTAATACTACACTCAAAAAACACGACCTAAAAAAACAGAAAAGGTGGGTTAGCCAAAACATAACCCACCTTTTTATTTGTTTATGCATTTATTACAAACAATCGGACTGTGCTATTTGTGTATGTAATTCTACTTTTAGCTTCTTTGCACACTCGATAATTTTTCTTCGATCGGCAGGAATTGCACCATACTCAATCGCTGTTTCTCGCATCTGCACAGTGACATCATAATGCGGATAACTGGCGTTACGATGAAACAGGCGCGCATCTAATTCAATCAATGCTGCAAAATCATGCAATTCTTGTAATGTATCAGCTAATAGATGACACCACTTATAGCCTTTAAATTCTATTTGCATAAAATCCACATATATCGCCATCTCAGTTACCTGTCTTATTTATCGTATTGCTTTAGATTGAAGCATCAATCAGCTTCAACAATAGGAAACACTCTGTCGTAAACCCAATTAAAGACAAAAGCATATACCAAATAAAATGTCGCCATAGCGATATCCATTTTAAAAGCATCCCACAAACTGATATCCAAGTACCAAGCAATCGCAGGTAAAAACAGCACCAGCAAACCACCTTCAAACAGTGCAGCGTGTAATATTCGTATAGGAACTGTCTTTTTTACCTCACCACGTAGTTTAAGCAGGGCATTATCAAATAAGATATTATAAAAATAATTCCACACCGTTGCGACAATAGAGCCTGCCAATGCTATTACACCCATTGAATGCAGTTCAAAGCCAAATACCCAACTTGCTAGCGGTGCAAAAATCAATAGACCGATGATTTCAAACCCTAAGGCATGGCGAATACGGTCTTTAGTGCTACGCATGGTTTATTCCAAATTTATCTATCATTTGTCCGCTCACTATCGCTAATAACTGTCGCTAACAAGTGCTGCTAGTTAATAAGTACTGCTGGCTAAATGGACTTATAATAAATCGTGTACATTTTTTTTCAGCTGCTTAAGTGCTTTCTGGTATCCATTGTCATTGATTTCAACGGTACTTAAACGTCCATAGCGTAGCTGACGATAATCTTGTCTGATTTGCGTGATTTTTTCTTGAATAACGTCAGGATGATCACTGTCCGTTAATGTACTAGCATTACTTGTCTTAGCTTCATTATTGACATTTGTATCATTGCGACTATCAATAGCACTGGCTAAGCGCTCAAGCCATGCTAGCTGTCCCTCGCTATCGGTACGAGCTAATGATTTATCTTGCTTAGCTATACGCTGTGACAGCTGCACAAGTGGCAAATCTGCTGGATGCCAGTGTTTGCGGCGTCGATACCAGATGACAAATATCAAAACAGCCATGACCGTAATAGCACTCGCCGCTAACCAGATAACTTGTTGCATGATAGATTTGATATTGAACCATTTAAGCAATGAGTCAGCTTGCTTATCCTTATCATAGCCAACGACATCTTTTTGCCAATAATAACTGGCTTGATCTGAGAAACGACGTAAGGTTTGTAGCATTTGATACTGTTGATAGTTAAACTGCGCACCTGCACCATCACCAAACATTGCTGCGCCTTGAGACTGTGTTAGCGCATCCATACCTTGCTCCACACGCTCAGGAGCGACAAAGGCAGTGGGATCAACACGTACCCAGCCTTGACCTTCTAGCCAAACCTCAGTCCACGCATGCGCATCCTTCTGCCGCACTTCCCAAACATCACCGCCACGACTTAGCTCGCCACCTTGATAGCCTGCCACGACTCGTGCTGGTACGCCAGCTGCGCGCATCATAAAGGTAAAGCTTGAAGCGTAATGCTCACAAAACCCTGCCTTGCTATTAAACAAAAACTCATCAATACGGTTATCATTTAACCGTGGCGGCGATAGTGTATAACGAAAGTCCGTTCGATTGATCCAGCGCTCAATAGCCGCCATATAACGCACAGGATCAGAGCCTGACTGCGCAAAAAGCTGCTTAGCCAATGCTCGTGTTTGTGGATTACCCTCACTTGGCAATGCTAGATTTCGACGCCTTGAGTTATCACTGAGTATAGGGTCTATACGCATCGACGAGAACTGTAATACGTTATAGCGCAATTGCTGCGTAATAGGTTGGTTATTTAATAACGTGAAATTTGAGGTAGTACTAATATTTGGTTGATTGGTAAACGGATAATCAAGTCCAAATAACCAGTTTTGTTGGGTAGGTTCTAAGATAACTTGATAAATGCTCGGTGCTACTTGCTCGGCTTCAGGAACGGTAGCAAATACGTTTTCAATCCAAGTGGGTCTTTGCGATACCGATTGCCACTGTCGCTGCTGGGAGCTAGGACGCCAAGTCACCCCATCAAAGTCACTAAATACCAAACCGCGCCAATAGAGCTGCTGCTGTGGTGGGCGGTCATTTTTAAACTCTACCCGAAATGCCAGCTCAGTTGATTGTCCCAAATTAGCAAAATCACCAGGTGACATACTGTCGGAGACACCCGTGGTTGCTTGCTGACCTGAGAGCTGAACGGACCATAGCGGCGGTAAACGTGGAAAAAACAAAAACAACACCACCAATAACGGTAGCGCACCAACACCCAGCACACCCAAAGTACGCAGACGACCATCACCACGAGCATTGCCATCATCGTTTAATGCAATGAACGCGAGCAACACGATAGTCGCACCAATCACAACTTCTAAAGTCGTAAACAGTCCTTGATCCATCAAAAACAATGCCGCCAGTACAAACAATGATAGGTTTAATACCACATAAGCATCACGGCGCTTGTACAACTCCCAAAGCTTACTGATGAGACACAGCACTAAAAATGCCACACCCATATCTAACCCAAATGCCGTATTATAAGTCAGCCACAAGCCGGCCAGACCTAATAAAAAACCAAGCATTTGCATGCCTTGATAAACACGCTTCAAATGCGCTATCTTTTTAAATCTCGCTTTCACACGTGGTAGCTGAGCGGCAATACTCACCACTGCAAAACCTATTAACCATAAAGGCAGGTGTGCAGCGTGCGGTAGAATGACAACCACTTGAGCAATGATGACCCAATAATACGCTGGTAGCGCAAATAATTTGCGGTACCATTTATTATCACGGTTCAGTACACTATTATTAGTAGTGGCGTTATGACCTTGTGCCAACTGCTCAAAGCTCGCAGAATTTACGGCCTCTACTGTAGAGGTACTAGCAGATTGGTTTTCAGAAAAAACGGGAGAGTGACTCATGGTGCTTTCGCCAGCCTTAGCAAGCAAGCTTGCGCAAAGCCATCACCTTCACCCACCATTGCAGCAGACGGCATATCACTAGGTAAGCGCATATTAAATGGCACGCCAAGCTGGCCTAGTGTGACCGCACCATAAGCCAATTGCGCCAGCTTTTGCTCATGCTGGGCGGCAGGCATGTCAGCATAATCTAGCGTTTGCTCATGACCGACAGGATCGGCGAAATGCTTGGTAAGCATGCCCTGACCTCGTGCCACATGTCCCCAAGACACGCGCGCCAACGACTCACCTTCTACATAATTATCGAGTCGCTCAAAATCATCTTGACCTTGCCGATGCTGTCCACCTACCGGTAAATCCTCTGCACTTGCGACAGCATACTGCGCTTGCCAGTCGAAAGCTTCTGGCTTTGGATACACCCAAGCTGTACGGGCAAAGTAGACATAAGACCATGCTCGCATGATACCTAAAGGATAAACGGTTTTTATTTTTAGACGTGGTAATTCAAGCTGGCCACGAGCATTGGTTTGAACAGGAAGTCGAATAATTTGCTCACCTTGCAGTCTAGCGACCAGTACAGAATGTTGACTATCGGCGTGCTTTTTCTTTTGGTTATCAAGCGACTCAAAATCAAATAACAGCTGTCGTCTTGGTTGGCGGCTCTCACTACGCAGTTGTAAAGTCACCCACGCAGGAGCGCCGGCCTCTACCATTGTTACCTCTAGGAGTTGCAGCTTTAGGCCTGAAATATGGGCAAACGTTACATGAAAGCTGATAAGCCAAACACTCACCAAATAAAAGCACAATCCTAGCACCAAATTATTGCCATAATTGATACCAGCGATAAAGGTGATCACTAGCAATACTAAAAACAGCATGCCTTCACGGCTAAAGAAGATGTATACGTTGCGCAAATTCAGAGTAGCACTATCGCTTTTAGGTGCGCGCGATGCAAACCAGCGACTTAATGCTGAGGTAATTGGTACGGTTAAGGCTTTTGGCAAAAGACTCATGACTACCCTATCCTTACCATTAATTGATAAGCTGACTGATCACTGTTTTGAAGTGTTCCACTATTAAATAATATTTTTAAATGACGACAGGCACTGATGCTAAGATTCGTTGGGCAATGGTTTGCGGTGAGCTCCCACCTGTCACATGAGCAGGTATAAAACGCTGACCGAGTCGATGGTCCGTTACAGCAGCAAACACGGCTTGGATGTCTTCAGGCGTGATCTCCATATGCCCTGACACATAAGCATGAGCCTGTGCCGCACGTTGTAATGACAGCACGCCACGCGGTGACAAACCATGATACTCTTGGCTCGCGCGAGTTTTTGCGACCAGTCTTTGTAGATAGTCCAGCACCACATCTGCGACATAGACTTGCTTGACGCCTTGTTGAGCGAGCAAAACGGCATCGGCATCGAGCACAGCCGATAAACTTTGTAGCAACTCACGACGATTCTGGCCTTTTAAAAGTTCACGCTCTGCCGCAGGTGACGGATAACCCAACGACAAACATAATAAGAATCTATCAAGCTGCGACTCAGGAAGCGGATAGACACCAGCTTGCTGCAATGGGTTTTGAGTCGCAATCACAAAAAACGGCTGCGGTAAACGATGAGTCTGCCCATCTTGACTAACCTGCCGCTCTTCCATCGCTTCTAATAACGCGCTTTGCGTCTTAGGACTAGAGCGATTGATCTCATCAGCGAGCAATAGCTGAGTAAAAATAGGACCATGGCGAAATTCAAACTGCTGCTTACTTTGATCATAGATACTCATTCCCAAAATATCTGCAGGCAGCATATCATTGGTAAATTGTACCCGATTAAAACTCAGCCCTAACAACTGCGCCAGCCCTTGTGCTAAGGTAGTTTTACCCATACCTGGCAGATCCTGCAGTAGTAAATGCCCACCTGCTAATATGCCACTGAGTGCGAGCTTCACCACTTGCGGCTTGTCGAGCACAATTTGATTCAGTTGCACCATTAACTGTTCAATTTTTTGCTGATTATGGCGATAGTCCGTCGTTTCATGCGTCATAGGAAGTCATTGGCTCGTTTTTTATGGCAATAGTAGTTATAACGTCGTTACAACATCAAATTTTACTTTTTATCATCATCCACTGCTGGTAATGGCGCACGAAGTGTTGATAAATAAGCAATCACATCAGCGCGTTCTTTAGCATCCGGCATTGGATTAGATAACATCTTTGAACCTGTCATCGCTTTTTCGGCATCAGCAATATAAGGGTCAAGTGTCTCAGCATCCCAGACCCAACCTGACTGTTTTAACCCTTCGCTATAAGTGTAATCGTTTAGCGTAGCAGCCGGTGCACCATAGATATTCATCAACTGTGGACCTTTTTTATTGAGTCCGGCATTGAGCCGATGGCATTGGCCACAGGCATCTTGGTAGATAATAGCACCATTATCCGCATCGCCTGCGGTATATAATGGTAAGGTTACAGGATCGCGGTGGTCAGGTGGTGGGCTATGCTTACAGGCACTGAGCGATAAAACAGCGACGAGAATACCACCTATTTGATATTTACTAATAATAGACATGTTTGGTAATCTTTGGTTAGAGAATATCAGCCGTATATAAACAACATAAATAAATACTGGCAAAAAGACAGCATTATTTGTCAGCTTATACACCAACAAATAATGCTTAAATGACAAATACCACAAAAGACATTATGGCATATTAAGTCGCAACATTTATCGTACTACTAGGCTCTTCTAAGTAATAACCTTGTAGATAGCGCGCACCCACACTCCAAGCAACAGACATCGTTGCAGCATCTTCGATATAAGGCATTAGCACATCAACATTGACTTCATTGGTTCGTCTAATAAGTGACTTCACCGTATCTAAGTTATCTGATGAGTCAATATCCTCCACATAGCTACGCGGCAAACGTGCCAAATCTGGCTGCACAAAACTAGCAATTTCTATAGATTTGGCAGAAGAGCCAAAATTATTGATACCTAGCTGACAACTGATCTTACTAAGCGCTGCAAACTGAGTTTTCGCGATGGTCAAATGATCTGAGATGTCTTTTTCATTAAACTGTAAGGTAAGTACACCTGCTGCACCGCCCACCGCTTTTATCAATTGGCTAGCAACACTAGGTAGTTTTTTATCAATCAATGACGCGCTTGTTAACTGTACCAACAGCCTAGCTTCAGGGTGCGTTTTACGTACATCATTTATTTTTTTACAGGCATTAATTAGCACCCAGCGATCTATCTTCTCTAGCAAATTATGCGTTTTGGCAACTGCCATGAATTGATCAGGAGTCAACACCGTATTCTCAGCATCGGCTAATGGTAAGCATAGATAGACCTCAAAGAAATCACTGCGATCATTATCAATATCATATATTGGCTGAAACGATAGCTCAAAACGATTGTTGGCGATGGCATCAACTAATGACTCCGCCAATGCGTTATCATCACTATTGGCATGTTCGCTTGGATCGTATAAATGGTAAGTGTCGCCATGATTAGATGTTTCAATCATAATCTGGTTGATGGCATCCATCGCACGCTCGAGCAATATATTTGGCTCTACCGTATTTTTGTCAATTTTGACAATGCCGATACTGACCGTCGTACTAGTAGTACGTTTCTCCACTTCAATAAGCATACTACTGATGTGCGAACCAATATGCTCAGCCAGTTCTTTAAGCTCTGAGCCGCTCTTGTCTTCTACAAGAATAGTAAATGCGGTATCACTGAAACGGCTAACATGTCCATCTGACACCAACTCATCTAATGCATACGCCACCTGCTTGACAGTAGCATCTATGCCTTGCAAACCTAGACTACTTCTAATTTTACCGATATTATCAAGCTGAACGTATAGTAGACCTGCCGTCAACAAGTCTTGGCGTGCTTGCTGATACACCGCTTCCATTTTTTCTTCAAAGCCGCGGCGATTGCTAATACCTGTTAGACTATCTTTACATTCAGCCGCAGCCAAACGCTCGGCAATTTCGGCGCTGTTACTGTGATCTTGTTGGATGATAACCTGAGTCACTGGCTCACCGTCTAAGGTTGCAGCAGCCAGCTGTAACTTTGCTTCAAAAGTACTACCGTCTGTTCGTATACTTTCAAACTTAAACTCTACTTCTTGACGATTACCTTTAGCAAACTGACGCAAAAACTGCTTAAACCCTTTGACGTTATCGCCACCTGCAATCAGGTCAATAATAGGTACACCAACGACATCATGCATCGAGTCAAAACCAAAAAGCTGAAGATAAGGGTCGTTGGCAAAAATATGGATGCCTTCATCTATATAGGCAACCGCACTTTTAGAGTTTTTAATCAAGACATTGGCACGTTGCTCAGCTTCAGAGAGTACATGTCGTAATGTTTTGAGCTCACGGCGACTGCGTAAGCTATCATGCTGCAAACAAATAGACATGACCACTGCCATTTCTTCGTCTACTTTGAGTGCTTTGACCATTGTACCGCTGATAATATTAGGTAACGCCTCATTATTACGAATTGGCGATGCCATCTTTTCATCCAACAGGCAAATCATAGGGAGATCAATATCTTGCTCTTGGACGATACCCACGACATCTGTGAAATTCATATCATAGGCATTACCAAATACCAAAACATCCCACGACTGTCGTAGCGACTTTAACAGCTCTTCTTTATCATCTAAAAATCCTAAATTCACATCATCATAATAACTACCTAATAAGTGCACAAGGTGCTCAGCGTATAGCTGATCGTCATCGATAACTAACAAATTCAAGATGGATTGAGTACGCATAATCAGCCTTTAAAACATGATCTTATTTTTATATGTTATTTTCGATATCTTACGCACATTCCAAAAGATCAACCTAGTACAGAGTGTACTATGAAGAATAGGATTAGCGATTTGTATAACACGGGTATACTTTTTAGATCGAAATAACATGCTTATTAACCACAGATATTATATAAACGAGAGTAATAATATTTATCATTATAGACAATAATATAACTGGTTGCAGACTAACTTGCCATCATTGTCTAGCATGACTAAATTCTATGGCTATTAAAGCTCAAGCTCTATTTAAATAATGCCTAACCAAATCTCTATTCATATCACTACTTTTCTATTTTTTTCGGCAAAACCCAACAGCTATAGCTGAACGACCTCATACTGACTAAACTCATCTGTAATCAGTAGACGCTTACCCAAACGTAACGAGGTTTGTTTGGCATTGATACGCATGATGACTCTGTCACCTGTTTGAAAATAAGCTGTTGGCACTATCATAGTTCCGATAGTTTGAAGCTCCTCCTCCCTACCAAGAATAAATGCTGGTACAAAGTGCTGACTGCGTGTTTCTGTACCTTCTAAACGCAGTCCACAAGCCACGACATGATTTCCAAGCACTTGCCAATCAACTTCTGGTTTGTCAGTATCAAGATTCAGCCAACGCACTACACCTATTGACCAATCTGGTGATGCAACTGTTTCAGACCGACAGACTAAAAAAAGACTCATAAGATATAACAATGGCGGTGCAGTCTTAATAATAACATCGTCAGCCATTGCATCATCGTCAGCGACTAATGCATGAAGACTTTCTTCAGTAAGGCTTACTCGATCACTTCCTTTATCCAAAATATCTACTGTTGAAGGTAATATCAGCGTACGAAATAATGATGACTGATCGTTAGCATCAAGAATTTCACTGGCTAATATATCACTACTATCCTGTTTTTTACTAACAGTATCATAACGAGGTCGATGCTTCTCTGGCAGCTCATTCATCGCAATCAAGCTTGCAAAAAGATGTGAACCACCTACATGATAATGAATATTATTAAAGCCTGTAACCAAAACAGCTTCTTTTCTTATATCACGTTTCTTCACTAACTTCGGTGGCGACTTTAGATAATGATAACGCATTGTCATCGCTATATTGTTAAGTAAGTAGCTCTCAAGCCCTTCACTACCTTCTTGAACTAAGACCTGACGACGTGAGCTAAGGTACTCTAGCATCGGCATCAATTCTATAAATAAACAGTGATAGCGATCTTCATATGGATTAATTGCAGAACTGGCAGTCAAATAGGCAGGTGGCTTATTATTTTGTAAATCAACAAATATTCGAGTGTCCGTTTTTGGCTCTATCGTCGCAACAATATACTCAGCCCATTCGGTTAACAGGCGCTGTACTAGCAAGATACTAGGACGACGCATAGCACGTACATTTAATAAACTATGCAAACAAATTTGACAGTACAAACGATGTATATTACTGGCCCGCGAGATATCTATCATTTTACTTAAATCGATACCAACTACATGATGCTGATATGCAAGATAATACAGCTGGTTGATTTTAGCCCATAAATAAGGTGATGGTTTTTGATAGCAAAGCACTTCTGTAAACAGGAGCCTTTGGTACATCAACAATGACTGATAAATGGCCACAGCAAGTGTGGTGGATAGTGTCTTGTCACTGCTGAAATAGCGATGCCAACCATCACTTGTAGTATATTTACGCTGACGGCTTAACAATGAAGTATTATGGCGTATGACTCTGTCATAGACCATAATAATTAGATAATATAATGATTTTATCTGATTTACATACCCTACTTGAACACTACTCAGTGCTCCTGTCTCATAAATGAAATGCTGACGCAATGCTGCAATCAACTGATCTGAGGCACTGATTACAGCAATCATTAATTTAAGACGTTGCTGTTCATCTATATTAGCGACGCGTAATACTGTCAGTATTTTTTCTAATTGCTCGGCTTGCTCTGCCTGTGTTTGCGAAGACAGTCCTGCCAATAGTTTACGTAAATAACCCTCTTGGCCATTTGCCATTTTATTTAGTAGCGGCGGCAATGGCTCTTCAGAAGATAAGTACTCTTGAAACATCGATAAAGTTATCATCATTCTTCCTAGTGGCTTTGAGTAACTTGGCAGGAGGAAAGTATTTAATCAGGTAACGCACAACGATATATAGGCAATCTCATATAAATGCACTATGGTATCAAGATAATTTATACTAATAAATGAATATACTCTAACACAGTAACGACACACAATAGACTTACCTATACTGACTAGGCCGTGTCCTCATTTAAACAAAGATGATAAACATGAGATAAATCACCATCAAACGCGAAAACTAGCGCTAATAATATCGGGATATCACCAGTTATTTAACGATATTAGACTACCTTCAATCCGTTTAGATAACAATTAATTGAATTGAAGATTCGCTTTAAATGATGACTTAACGTCAAGATGTGTCACCAACAATAGATACCACCTTACAGTAGGCTATATTTTTTAATACTTATAAAAATATTAATCCTAACTTCATTTTGTATCTTTTCTAAAACATAACAACGATAAACAGTTCGTATTTACTAACAAACTCATTCTTTGTCCACTAATTTTTAGATACACTATAGTGCCTATATTAATGCTCATTGTAAATGTTAATTGGTACCTTAAAAGGTCTATTCGGCAGCTCTCTGACCAATTTTGGCACAAGATAACCTGGTAACACCGCCAATAATGACCAGTAAAGCTGAATTGATGACCGTTCATCGATATCAAAATGTGCGGCACCAGACACTTTATCCAATACGTGTAAATAATAAGGTAGCACACCACATGAGAATAAACACTGGCTTAATTGCGCTTGCACCTCCACACTATCATTAATACCTTTTAATAAAACGGCTTGATTTAATAAGGTTATTCTAGCAGCTCGTGCACGCTGCAAGTGTTCTGCAGTTAGTGTATCTATTTCATTGGCATGATTACAATGAATCACCATCACAATGTTGCAGCGGCTTTGGGATAGTCTTGTCAACAATGCATCATCCAAACGCTCTGGAATGACCAATGGCAAACGAGTATGCATACGAATAGTAGTCAACTGAGGAAGAGATTCAAGCGTATCTAGCCATGCAAATAAACGTCTGTTTGTTACATTCAGTGGATCGCCACCACTCAAAATCACCTCATTAATCTCAGGATGCGCGGTAATATAATCAATGATTTTTTCTTTTGCTTCGGCTGTGGGCATATTTGCACTATAATCAAAATGCTGCCGAAAACAATAACGACAGTGAATGGCACAGGCGCCTGTAATGGTCAACAGTACTCTTGATTGGTATTTATGGAGCATACCCTTTATAGGGTTTTGCGTATTCTCGCTTAGAGGATCAGCCACATAACCCGTGACCTTTATTTGCTCCTGCTGATCTGGTAATACTTGTTTTAATAAAGGATCGTCCCTATCGCCAATGGTCATTTTTGCTACAAAAGCACGTGGGACGCGTAACTCAAAATGCTTAGGCACATAGATACTTTCTCGCACTGCTTCAAGCTGTAAGATGCTTAATAGCTCATCAATAGACGTAATGGCCTCGGATAATTGCGTTTTCCAGTTTTTTTGTGTGATTAAATGGTTTATCATGACAGCCTATTACCTGTGCCCAAAATCCAATATTATACGCTTTTAGTACGTAGCCTATCAAAGCATACGATTTATCCTTTAGACACTTAGCGTAATCAGCGATTTTGATACAGCAAACCCCATATCCCATTATCTCTCATCATATTTACAACCCTTAGGAGTCTCTTGTGGCAAGTTTTTCTACTAATGAATTTAAAGCTGGTCTAAAAGTTATGCTAGATGGCAATCCTTGTGCCATTCTTGAAAATGAATTTGTCAAACCAGGTAAAGGCCAAGCTTTTAACCGTGTTAAATTGCGTAATCTTCGTAGTGGTAAAGTGTTAGAACAAACCTTTAAATCTGGTGACAGCTTAGAAGCTGCTGATGTGATGGATACTGAACTGAACTATCTATACAACGATGGTGAGTTTTGGCATTTTATGGATCCAGAGAGTTTTGAGCAGATCCAAGCTGATAAAACAGCGATGGGCGACTCAACACAGTGGCTAAAAGAAAATAGCAATGCACTATGTACCATTACTTTATTTAACGGCGTACCTTTGTCAGTAACACCACCTAATTTTGTTGAGTTGCAAATCACAGAAACAGACCCTGGTGTGCGTGGTGATACCTCTGGCGGCGGCGGCAAACCTGCTAAGCTAGAGACTGGCGCGGTTGTACGTGTACCCTTGTTTGTACAGCAAGACGAAGTCGTACGTGTCGATACCCGCACGGGTGATTATCAAACTCGTGTTAGCTAAACAGTATTGAAAAGCAATATGATAGATAGCCACTATCTATTATGTAATAAAAAAGCTGAACTACTTGATAAGTAGCTCAGCTTTTTTTGTACTGATGACCGTGACACATAAAACGTAATACAAATTTTATGTAAGCAGTTACTCTTCTAGTAACTGCTTTTGTATCAACCAATACTGCACTAATGCGTTTAACTGCTCTTGTTTGAAAGGCTTGGTACAATAATCTTGCATACCTATTTTTAAGTATTTTTCGCGCTCACCATCCATTGCATTGGCAGTCAAAGCGATAATAGGTGGCAGTGATTGAGGATCATAGAGCTCATGTAATTTAATAGTAGCCTGTACACCATCTAATATAGGCATATGATGATCCATTAGAATAACATCATAACGTTCAGGAGAGCGTGCAAAAATCTCGATTGCTTGCTGTCCATCAGCAACATGTGTAACGGTATGACCACTCTTTTTCAAAGCTTTTTTGGCGATAATCGCATTGACGTTATCATCTTCAACCAGCAATATATGACCAGCACGCTCGTGGTTAGAGTCAATCACGGTAGCGTCATTTTCATCTTGCCACGCTTCGTATTGGTTCTCATCGATAGCAGGTAAAGGCAACAAAACCCTAAAGGTTGTACCGACACCCACCTCACTATCTACATCAATATAACCGCCCATTAAATTCACTAAAGACTTACAAACAGAAAGCCCAAGACCAGTACCGCCATAAAGACGATGTGTGAATTTATTTGCTTGATCATAAGCATCAAATATCGCATCTAACGACTCTGCCTTAATACCAACACCCGTATCGGTGATCTCAATACATAATGTCATGACCTTATCGCGATCACATTTAGCGGTCGCATCGTGAATAGTATTATCATTTGCATTATTTGTTGTAGCATCTTGAAGATGATAATTATCTGCGCTGTACGCTTCTAAGCCCTCATGCTGACAACTGAATACATGTTTAACATCAATACTAACTCGCCCTCCTTCACGAGTGAATTTAATCGCATTATTGACGAGATTAGCAATAATCTGTTTGAGGCGCACTGGATCTCCTTTCACATAAGGAGACAATGACTCGGTATAGTGATAGTCTAAAACCAACCCTCGTTGGCGTGCTCTGACAGCAAAAAGGCTCACCACTTCATTACATAATCCAGATAGGTTGATTGGAATAGCATCAATGGTCATTTTTCCAGACTCAACTTTTGATAAATCTAAAATACCATTGATAATCGCCATCAAGTGCTCATTAGATACTTTGATATTGTCCACGTACTCTTGTTGTTCAATGCTCAGTTTGGTTTCACTCAACATCTCCACCATGCCAATAATACCATTCATTGGAGTGCGGATTTCATGACTCATATTCGCCAAAAAGCTCGACTTCATTTTATTAGCATGTTTAGCATCGCGCTGTTTATCTCGTAGCTGCAACGCATCTGCTGTCATCGTCGCAAACTGAGACAAAATCTTTGCTTTTTGCTCATCAAACTCATAATTTGGCTGGGTATCCATCACACATAAAGAACCTAAGCGGTAGCTTTTATTGTCTTCGTAAATCATAATTGGCGCACCAGCATAAAAGTGCACATAAGGATCTTCTGTAACTAATGGATTTCGACTAAAACGACTGTCTATCGACAAATCAGGTATCATAAAGACTTCATCAGATAACACGGTATAATTACAAATAGCCACTTCACGTGTCGTTCTACATATACTACCAAGTCCTTTCGCAGATTTTAGATATTGTGTATTATCATCCATAAAAGTAATAGTAACGATAGGCATATCAAAAAACAATTTTACAAGTTCGACTAAACGCCTGAATGCAGGATCATCATCATCGTTCAGCACTTGATACTTCCTAAGTTTATGGATACGCTCTTCTTCATCTGCCGCTACTGGGTAGCTAAGTTTAGGTACGTTAAATATAGACAAGATGGACTCCATTAAATAAGATCAGACGCTCAGTTTATTGTCCGTCTGTTTTATCAATAATTGTAATGCTTCGCTCACCATCATCATCGCAACCACTGATGTAACTACGACTGCTGAACCATAGCCACCGCAGTGTAGCCCACCTGTTTGACAGCTCTTATCTATCCGTGGTGGCTCTGTAGAATAAACACATTTAATACCGAATTTTTCTTTTAAAGTACTATTAATACCTTTTTCATGGCGCAGCTTGTTACGTAATTTGGCTAGTAGCGGATCTTGATAACTATCACGCAAATCAGTTACCCTGATTTGGCTAGGGTCTATCTTGCCACCTGCACCACCTGCACAAACCATTTTTAATTTATTAAAACGACAATGTAAAGCAATGGCCAACTTAGCATTCATATCGTCGACGCAATCTAAAATAACGATTGGCTTGCCTTGAGAAGTAGCTGCTTTGGCTTCATCACGACTTGGTAATAAAGCTGCGATGTTTTCCACTGTCAAAAAATCATCAATCAAATTAAGTGTTACCTTAGGATTGATCTCACGAATACGTGCAGCCATTGCGCCAATTTTACTTTGACCAAAAGTACTATCTAGTGCAGGTAACTGCCGATTAACATTAGAAGCAACCAATACGTCTAAATCAATCAAAGTAATATTTCCAACCGCTGTTCTAGCTAAAGCTTCTGCGGCCCACGAGCCAACCCCTCCTACACCAACAACATAAACATGAGCAGCAGCGAAAGTATCAACAACTGATGCACTATAGAGTGTTCGTGTTCCTTGAAAACGACGTTCATATTGATCGTCTTCTTTCGTCACCTCAGCGATGACAGAGTCTTTAGTGGTGACTGACTCTGCCAGTTCGAATTCTCGTGTTTCACTCATAACAGGTTATATGCTCTTTTAAATTGTATGGGTCTCTCTTACGTCAGCGACGTATTACCAACCCATGGTCTATCAAAAACTTGGCCAGCAATGACCGATAACAAATAATATTATAATGGATACGCCCATGTCGTGCGCAAAGCATTGCAACTGTTGAGCCATAATTGTTTAGCAAGTCTATCTGGCGACACCTCAAGTAGCTCACTTAAGCTCAACAAGACCCATGACAGATTGGCAGGAGTATTACGGTCACGCGACTGCTTATTAGGCCAACTATTATCTGATGCCTGACATATGATGGGCATCATATCTGGGCAGTCCGTCTCTATGACCAAGCATTCAATACCATGACTATCGACAGCTGCTTGAATAGCACGGCGCAACTTTTTGGCATTTGGATTGGTGATTTGCCCAGTCACACCCAGTTTGAATCCTAGCTTTATAAAAGCCTTTGCTTCTTGCTCACCACCACTAAAACTATGTGCAATACCACCTAGTTTGTGTGCATCATAAGCATGTGCTTTCAATATGGACAATACCTCTGCATGTGCTTTCCGAATATGCAATATCACGGGCAATTGATACAACACTGCCATATCCAATTGCGCCTGAAAAAACTGCACTTGCCTTGCAAAGACATTAGGAGCTTTCATCTCAGCAGTAAAGGTGTCCAATCCTATTTCACCAATTGCTAGCGGGCGCTGCTCAGCAATCATTTTTGCCAAGTTTTTCAGGTGCTCTTCACTGTGCTCATTAATATAAAATGGATGCAAGCCCACTGCAATATGGCTTTCGATATGTGACACTTTTTGGCTATTAGATGTTTTTGTGGTATTCAATAGTCGCTCTGCATCATACATACGCTCAAAATGCTTGTATAAATATCCCACTAAAACCAAATGACGCACGCCTTTTGCATAAGCTTGCTGCACCAGTAATGCTCTATCATTATCGAATACTGGCTCATCAAAATGAGTATGGGTATCAATAAGAGGATATATATCAGGTACTTCCTGTATAGGTGTTATAGAGGCAGCCATAAGAGTCTTTAGTATCGTTGAAATACTTCATTGTTTGTAGTTTTATAGAAAAAACCAAGTCAATGACTATATTATCAATTATTATTTTAATAATCAGAATAAATTATATCAAAGATCGTATCTTCTATCGTATGTTTTCATTTTAGAATAATAAAAATTGAATGAGTTGCGATTAAAAGTGGAACACAGAGCCAATAATATTGGAGTACTAACCAACTACATGACTATATTTTCTGAAGCTCAGCCATCTCAGCCAATCTATATAGCTATCTGTTGTATTAGAGACTTGCTATAGGTGTGAACTTTATTTTTTCGCTTGTGGATTATTAGATTCCTCTATATCAGCCTTCCGACTGCTACGTCGAGGCACAACCAGCAAAACCATTACCACCGCTCCCAAAAGAAACCTCTTTTTTATTTTTTCATGACTCGTCATATATTCACCTTAACTTATATACTATTAACTAAATATATAAATACCTCATACTCACTTTATGCAACTCATAAAAGCTAGAATAGCAAAAATAAGGGCAAGTACGAAATATTAAAAACTAAGAGATTTTGATACGGTAAATTATATTTTGGGAATCTCATATTATAAATATATTATTACCATATTAGGACGTGTTTTCAATTTAATCGATAGTTATCTAAATGAGTTGAAAATTACTACATTCTGTCAACGGTGTTAAACAGCTGACTAATATCTAAATATTATCTACGCTATTTTCCTTGTTTGACAGTAATTTATCTCATTTTTATCAATATTTTTAAAATAATGACACGCTTTAGCATATATAGCCGATCCACTATAAAATTAATACAGCGTTACAGGTTACCCAGCCTCTGTTTGCATAGGAACAGCAAGCAAGAAAAATGTATCTCTGTATCGCGTGGTTGTATCTCTTTTATTTAGGACTTGCTATAGTTGAGTTCAAATAATTTCGATATAAGAAGTCTGGTGCAGGCTATACTTTAGTATGGTTAACGGGGATGACTATGTAGCAGATTTATATGGATTTGGCTATACTAGAATATGGTAGATGCTGTGTTTAGCTGTGTTATAAATGCGCAAACTAATGTACGTTATGGAAGTGATTGATTAGATCATATACTTAGGATCTCACCATGTAGTCATTCTACTGTACATGTATGACTACACGAACCTAGCCTGAAGTATTACTATATTACCTCTACACTCTGTTGCTTTATACCCCTCTTAATTTGAATTAACCGTAGTAAAAAACGATAAAAAAGCCAGCAGCCCTTTATCAAATATTGATAAAGAGTTGCTGGCTTCTATATATACAGAGCTTATTACTATAGTCATTCCACTATAGTAATATTAAAGCGCTAACCTCGCTTGAGATATTAAATATACCTCTACACTCAGTTGACTTATATCTCTTTTAAACTAAATCAACCATATCGTTAACCTACCATAGATATAAATCTATAGCCTAGCCCATATAATTCCGCTAGATCATCATCCCCGTTAACCATACTAAAGTATAGCCTGCACCAGACTTCTTATATCGAAATCATTTGAATCTAACTATAGTAGCTTAAGTGGCGCCAACTTGATCTTCTTTTAGAACAAATTAAAATCATGGCATCCGTATATTGCTAAATAACAAAATCTTCAAGCTTGCTGCCGGCTGCTAACGCCTCAACCAACCATGTCGGCTTGCGACCACGACCAGTCCAAGTCTCTTCATTGTTATCTGTATTGCGATATTTGATACTACGTTTTTTCTCTAGTGTTTCACCAGCTTTTAAAATCTCTTCAATAGATGCATCGCTTTCTTCTGCAATTTTCTCAAACTGCATGTAAGCATCATATAGACGTTGGTGTTGTTTTTTAGCAATAAGCTGCTGAGCATTTTCAGTAATAGCACGTAGCTCATCAACGTCTAGATTTTCTAAATCAATTTCTTTGTTTTTGCTCATAGTAAATCCAATTATAAAATAAAAAATATCACCTTAATAGACATATTGTTTACTATTAAGAACTGAGAATAAGATACTTATAATCAATTAAATTATAAGTATCGTACATAAATATTA
>NZ_JBQSXG010000004.1:0-57640 GCF_052378005.1 Psychrobacter sp. AOP31-B2-9 | reverse complement strand
AAAAATTCATTGGCTATGTGTTCCAACCATTTTTATCAGCCTGTTAGGTGTCGGGATGTCACTCTCTGTCTGGTTTACCTTAGTACTTAGCGCCTTGGTTTTATTGTTTTATATGCAATTATCTACGCCACTATTCTTAGCCATGGGTATATTCATCTTACTATGCTTATCTGTGATGGCGCTGTTACCTTTAGGCTTCAAAGTTTGGGCAGGTATATTCATTGTCGCTTGGATCGGACAGTTTGTCGGTCATAAAATCGAAGGAGAAAAGCCTTCATTCTTCAAAGATCTACAGTTTTTGTTAATTGGGCCAGCATGGGTCGCCAATAGCTTAATGAGCCGCAAAAATAGTTGATATCATTTATATTTTTTGTCTTCTTAAATACAAAAATCGCTATCCAACCAACAGTTGGATAGCGATATTCGTATTACAGTTGTCTAAATAGCGTGAAGCGTAACTTGCTGTGTCTCTTTATCTATTGACTGTCTTTCTAAGACAGCAAACAACTAGCTAGGCGCGCAAACAACTACAAAACCTCAATAAAATATACATCGGTTTAAGTCTGAATCACCGCATTATACTTCTAAGCTTTTCTCTACTGACAGTACTTTGCGACGTGCTAATGCAAGGTTAGCTTTTGATTTATCAAGTACCAAATAAATAAACAAATCTTCGTGGTTATGTGTAGGACGAATGATATGAATCTGAGATTCTAAAGTGATTAACATATCGTCAATTTCACCTTTAATACCAAGCGATCTCATGGTAGCAACTTTTGCTTTTACGACTTGTGCGTTACCTGCTGCGGCAAGCTCTAAATCAATACTACCACCAGCACCGGTCATACCTAATACCATACCTGACATGTAGTCGACAATACAGGCACCCATAGCACCATCAAGACCCATTAACTCTTGTAAAGACGCATCGATATTTGACATATTTTCTCTCATTCACTTGATTGTAATTAAAAAAGATAACGCTAAAATTGTGAGATATTTTTGTTAAAAAAATATCAATGGCTAAGTATGTTTTTCATATAAATAATGCACCACACTATTTAAAAAAACTAATATCACTTAGTAGTTGCTATTATACTACTTATGCCAGAACACCGATGTTTTTGAACTGACCGTTCACCACCTAATAACTACCGTTGAGTAGGAAAAATAAAGAATTTTATGAGTTTTTAACTATTAATCGAAGTAATTACTCTAATATGAGTGAATTTCGTACATAAATCACTATATTTAAGGCATATTCTCAACCTGAATATTAAATTTTAAATAGGTTAAACGTTGCAATTCTGCATCGAATAACTTACTAATATCTGAATATTATTTGTACAGCCCTCCTTATTTGGCTGCCATTTTTTATCACTATTTTCAAAATAAGAACATGCTCTAGTTATACCTAGCATCAACATCTAAACCACGAAAAAAAAGCACCACCCAACCATTAGTTGAGTGGTGCTTTTTATTTGGCACGTAAAGCGCGCTATACTAAATTGTCCTGAGTACCCTACCTACTCTGTGATAGCAGATATCTCTCCGATCAGTTTTTTAGTTTTATATCTTGCTTCGGCCAAGGCCATCTTATTATGCGCCACAAGCGTCAAGACACAAGGTTTTCCAATATAGTCCGTTTTTACGAATAATATATTCCCAGAGGTCGCTTCAACGATAGTAATATCACACTGTCCTTGCTTCATTTGATTCGCAGACGAGTCACTCAGTGACGATAACGTACTACTCATTGCCGCAAATTTATCCGCTTGATTGCTCAGTTCACTGACGGAAAAACAACTGATAGGAAAGCCATCTGTCGTACATAGGCTGACCAGCATAATTTCTCTATTGGCATCGCACAAGGTTTTGATGTGATGTAACAGCGCAAGTTTCGCTGGTGATTTTTCATTTGGCATAGTCATATCCAACATTAGTCTTGGTTGTTAAGAGTATTGAATAGTGATAAAAGAGATACAGCCGATTCTCTACTTCTAGGATCGGTATTGATCACTGGCGCTACCACGTTATGCTGCATTAGCATAATTCTTATTTCTTGACCCAACGTTGCAAGCTTCTCTTTATCAGCATCTTCACTGTGAGTAATACCGACAATACAAGTGGTCTGGTTTTTTTCTGGTGCAAAAAACTTTAACAGTTTATCTATGTTGGCGTAGTCTGGTGTCTCGCCATACTTAATTAAAATGAGTAAGCCCCATAAAGACTGGTTGACAAACTCCCATAAAAAAGAAAAACGCTCTTGACCTGGCACCCCATAGATACCCAAGGCCATTTCATCTGATAAGGTGATACGCCCATAATCAATGCCTACCGTGGTGTATTTCTTACCGATATCGATACTAGATTCTGCTTCTGTTTCGATAGGATTGATCTCACTTAATGTGTTGACCAACTGAGTTTTTCCGGCGCCCACTTCACCAATGATAGCTAGCTTTTGATAATTCAATTTTTTACCTCATTCCTAAGAATTTTTTGATCGCACCGTAAAACTTACTAGGTTTTTTCTTGCTGACCACTTTCTCTTCTAATGGCTCTCCGTCAGTGACGCTTAGTATGCCTGATTTCTCAAACTCTCTGACCATCTGTGTGACTTGCTGGTGTGTTCCAAACTCACCACTATCCACCAAAAAATTGAAAGGATAAGGCTTTTTGGTCAGCTTTATACATAGGTTCATAACCATTTGAGGATCACTTTCATTATTCAGATCAGGCCAGGCTATCAACCTTAAGTTCTTGCCTTGATAATATTGATCAGGAACCGCATCAATCTTTTTTATGTCAATAAAAGGCTGAATACGGTCTTTCTGCTGTTCATTAAAGATATTAAAAACTGCTCTATTGCTCTCTATAAAATTATCAAAGAAAACACCTTTATCCACAAAATTGAAGACACTAACGCTCCAATTAGGAAAGATACGCTCAGTAATGCTTTCGTTTAAAAAGACCCAAAGATCTTCGTGTCTAGGATCAGCTGCTATCTTAGCCATCAATGTGTCTATTTCCAAATCAGACCCTTCTAGTATTTGAAAATACTGGCCCTCACGGTAAGAGATGATTCCAGTAATTTGCGCTTTTGGGTTATGCTTACTAGAGGCACTAATGATGTCTGATAATCCAGTAGGCATACGTACACTATTATTACTGATAAGCGCTCTACAGATAGGTGCTCTACTAACGTATGCAATACATTTCATTTTATCACCATTTAATAAGGCATCTAAGGGTTAGCTAGATCATCGTCATACAGCCAATCCTATATAAAGCTGATACAATTTTAGCCTTGCGCAGTTTGCTATTTATCACGCTTGAACTGGCTTTTAGGTATTCAAATTATATTAAACTGACTATATATAAAAAGATTATATTCGTTATATAACATATTTAGATAACAAATATAATCTTGCTACTTGTGCTTTTCAGAAAAGCAAAAGTAACAAGAGCATTTGGATTAAAAAATTCGATTATCCAAATATAAAAAATCAAATTATATTTCTATTTTAGTGTCTACTGTTTGTACTTTACGGCGTGCTAGTGCAAGGTTGGCTTTTGATTTATCAAGTATCAAATAAATAAACAAATCTTCGTGGTTATGTGTAGGACGAATGATATGAATCTGAGACTCTAAAGTGATTAACATATCTTCAATTTCACCTGTGATACCAAGCGACTTCATGGTAGCAACTTTTGCTTTTACGACTTGAGCATTACCTGCTGCGGCAAGCTCTAGGTCAACACCGCCACCAGTCATACCAAGCACCATGCCTGACATGTAATCAACAATACAAGCGCCCATAGCGCCATCAAGCGTCATTAAATCCTGTAAACAATCATTGATATTTGACATTTTTTTCCCCTATTAACTTAGTTGTTGTTCAGTAAAGCAATGCTGTTGCAATAGTTTAATACTAAACTAAATTTGATTTATAGTTAACCAGTTCCACTTATTACTTCTTTTTAGATAAATCTAAATTTGAAAAATACCGGTCATAATAAAGTCATAAATAACTAAGCATGCTTTTTAAGATAAGCCATACATCACACTTATTACAAAACTTAACATTACTTAGTAGATTTTATTATACACATATATTAACACTAAAAACATATTTATTAGAGGCTTTCATCATCAAATCAATAATACGAGATGCAGAGAAATAGAAATACCCAAGAAGTCGCAAAAGAACTTAAATAATTATTGCTACTAATAACTATTTTTATTCAAGAAACGCTATCATTAATCATCACTATTTTTTTGTTCCAAAAGATGGCCAACAGTCATTCTTATAAAACCAAAGAACAGCGTTATATAACAGAAAAATCATAGAATAAATAAGCTAGGATAGCCATAGACAGTTCAAGATATGTCGGTTCAATTTAGAGGTAGTACAAGACAACCAAATATAAAGATATATTTAATGTTTAAAGCGAGGCTAAAGCAGTCGTACTTTTATAGTGGCGGGACAGGTATCTTAACCCTCCTATGTATTGAAGCAACTATAGCCATTAGAAGAACCATGGTCGCATACTCAACATGCTCTAGTTATTTTTAATATTTCATGCACAAAAAAAAGCCTCACTGTTAAGTGAGGCTTTTTAGAATTTGGAGCGGGAAAAGAGATTCGAACTCTCGACCCCAACCTTGGCAAGGTTATGCTCTACCACTGAGCTATTCCCGCTAATTATCAAGTTATAATAGTTAACTACTACGTCTCGATAGGATGGCTATTTTAGCAAAAATTCTGAGTGTGTCAACACCTTTTTCAGTATTTATTTCTAATAAATTTACCGACGTTATTTTCTTACTATATAATATCAACTAAGCATTTGATTTAATGACAAATACCTACCGTAAGAGAGTAAAAATAATTTTACGGTAATAAAAGTAGTCTAAGACTATCTAATCAAAAAAGTACTAAATAACATGTATCGCCATCACTTGATTCTGTTTTTGAAGAGAACAAGGCATAAATATTACGTCTTTCTCCTAATTTCATGCTTATACATGGCTGTTTTGCTTACAATCATACCTTGTATTGTTACTTTTTCTACATTGGTTTTGCTGCATTCACATTATTATACTTAGATGGAGCTTGTGTCTTAAATTCGCTCGCTAATCATCTAAATAAGCTAAAAACTAAGACACGCCCTAATAACAGTTCAAGTGATTTTTTATAATTGAGGCAGAACAACATATGTTAGCCAATTATCGATAATTAACTGACTTTCGACTTATGCTACCTCCCCATACTTTGTTCAACTTTTCCTTTTATCATTTACAGCGAGGATGTTTTTATGAAAAAACTACTGACTACTACCGTCATGGCAGTATCATTATCAACATTGACTTTAGCCGGTTGTACTAGCACAACTAATACAGGTACCATTGGAGTTGATCGTCAGCAGCTGTTATTAGTTTCTAGTGAGCAAGTTTTAGAATTGTCAGCACAAAGCTATGCTAATACGATACAAGAAGCCAAGTCGAGTGGCGTACTAGATACCGACTCTGCACAACTCAATCGCCTAAAAATTATTGCCAATCGTTTGATTGGTCAGGTTGGTGTCTACCGCACAGATGCGGCAGCGTGGGATTGGGAAGTACATACCATCAAATCCGATGAGCTAAATGCTTTTGTGGTACCTGGTGGTAAGATTATGTTTTATTCAGGGATTATTGATCGCTTGAGCCTAACTGATGATGAGATTGCCGCGATTATGGGACATGAGATGTCACATGCACTACGAGAGCACTCACGTGAGCGTCTCTCTCGTGAATATGCAACGCAAACAAGTATCGGTGTGGCTGCCAGTATATTTGGTTTATCACAAGGACAAACCGAGTTAGCAGGTACTGCCGGTAATTTAGGCTTAAGCTTACCTCATAGCCGTACTCAAGAGTCTGAAGCCGACCAGATTGGTCTTGAGCTGATGGCGCGTGCAGGTTATAACCCACAAGCAGCAGTTAGTTTGTGGCAAAAAATGCAGAAGGCAAGCGAAGGCGAGCCGCCACAGTTTTTAAGCACTCACCCATCTAGTAGCAATCGTATTTCTCAGCTGCAGTCCCTAATGCCTAAAGTGATGCCACTGTATGAAAAGGCTCGTCGTTAATTTATTATGTCGTTGTAGACTCTGTACACTAAGTCAATACGAATTACGCTTTAAGAGCAGAGTGCACCTATCTATTGTGCCCTGCTCTTTTTCTTTTTTAACAAGATATGCTATTACTCAAAAGCCTTGTGGTTTATTAGGGCGTGTTGAACATTCAAATGTGGTGCTGGCAGTGACTATTTTTTAGACAATATGCAGTGAAGTTTTTGATGCCTAGTCATTCTAGGTGAAACAATTTCGCCATGTATTGGCAAAAAAGAGTACTGCCCTCCACTCGAGCATAGCTCTCGCCTTGCAAACGGGCAAAGCAGAGCTTTGCTGGATCCGTTCTCAAGGCTGATGCTAAAATCACCCCAAACGTCGTTACAAGCCTAGTTAAGGTCTCGACATTATCGTCGGCTTGCGCCTAGTTTGGTGCAATTTTAGCGATCAGCAGCCCTAATATTTGAATGTTCAACACGCCCTACTATATTTTTGACAACTTGATTCAAGTAATGATTGAACATGACAGCAGGACCTACAAATTAATAGCCCACTGTTCAAATAATGACGTCTGCTATAATACATACAATATATTATTCACATACTGCTAATGGCTATTAGGGCTTTATCCTCAACTTAATCTATAACTATCTCACTAGTCTAAAAGTGAGAGCACACTCTACGTAAAATATATAAAAGGACTGCTATGAGTACCACACCAATCGCTGATGCGCTCAATACTGAGCTACAATCTTTACAGCCAAAATATTTAGAATTGATAAATGAATCGATGGATCATGCTGGCTATTTTGATGGCAAAGAAAGCCATTTTAAGCTCACTATTGTCAGTGATGTTTTTGAAGGTAAACGATTAGTCGCACGCCATCAGTTAGTATATGAACAGGTTAATTCACTGCTAACATCACAAGGTGGTCAAGTACATGCATTGGCTATCCATGCCTATACACCAATCGAGTGGCAAGGACAAAGTCCTAATAGCCCATCATGTGCCGGACAAAGTAAAAAATAAAAAACCAAATAGATATTAGGGTCTGTTGAACGTTCAACAGACCCTATTTGAGCGACATTTTTTAGACGATAATTGAATTCTATAAACCAGCTAAGCACATGCCACTTTAAGGAAAACGATATTCAATGAAACATTTACATATGCTCATCGCCTTGCTGATCATTGTGCTATTCTTATATCAAAGTTATTTGGTATTAAGCGCGAATAGACGAGCACCACGTCCAGTTAAGATAATCTCTCATATGCTCTATGCCTTTTTGATTGTATCAGGGGCTGTCATGCTAATGCAGCTAATGAGTGTTAATGCGCCTGTACAGTGGGTGTTCGCCAAAATAATTTTACTTTTTGCAGCTATTAGCTCTAGTGTAAAAGCTTTTAAGAATCACTCCACACCCAATCAACAGAAAGCAGGTATTCTCATTGCTGGTATCGCATATCTAGGTATTATAGTACTTGCCTTTGCAAAACCTGGTAACTTATTTTAATAGCTCTTTAGCATGACGACATGCTCTATGTTTTTAAAAACAGCTATACTGCTAAAAGCATTTGACGCGTGTTGAGCATTCGACCATGGCACTGAAGAGTGCTATTTGTGAACATTCAATGCGCCCTATATGTGATAGTCGATATACTTTCAATATCTTAATTATGTTATCTTTGCTATCTTAAATGAATATAACTACAACCATTTAGCCTCATGGAGCTACGATGAAAACTCTTGCGACAGCGACACTACTTGCGATTACTGGCATTTTCGGGCTCTCAGGCTGTGCTTCTACTGGCAATGTAACGCCGCAGTATGTGCCACCAAGCACTTATCAAAGCTACGACTGCCAAGCACTTAACCAAGAATATGCTCGTGTCAATCGTTATGTAGATGCGGCACTTAATGAGCAATCAACTCTATCTAGTACTGGTGTGGGTATCGGTGTCTCGGCAGGTAGTTGGGGCATTTCTCCTAACATCAGCTTTGGTTTGGGTAAAAGCGAAAACACCAAAGCACGCGATGCAAAATTATCGCGTCTCTACGGTGAGCGTGATGCGATTGTGCAATCTGCCCGTCTTCAAAACTGTGACTTTGTCGATGGTATCAAGATTTATGGCGAGTAATATTCAAAGTAGTATCACTGATGGTTCACATTGAACTTAGCCTTATATTATCATCACTATAAAAAAGCCAATACGCGATAAGCATATTGGCTTTTTTGTATTTATATGAGGATGCTAGCAGAAAGAATGGCGTTTTATGCTAAGCGTTTTGTGTTAGGCCTTTAAACTCCGCACCCACTGGACAATTTGATCACTTGGCAACGCACCTGATTGGCGTGCTATTTCTCTGCCATGTTTAAAAGCCACCATGGTTGGCAAACTTCTAATATTATATGGTGCAGCGGCTTGTTCGTATTTATCCGTCTGCAATTTTGCAAATACTACTTGTGGTAATTGACTGGCCGCCACTTTAAACTGCGGTGCCATCATAATACATGGCTGACACCAACTTGCCCAAAAATCAACGATAGTCAATACGTCATTCTTTCGAATGACTTTATTCGTAGTTTGCGCGTTCAGTTCTTGAGGGCTAGCCGTCAGTAGTGGCTGACCACATTTACCACACTTCGGCGCCGCATCTAGTTTTACTGCTGGTACACGGTTAGTCGCTTGGCAGTGTGGACATACCAAATGATAGTCTTGCATCTTTTTTTCACTCATATGATGACTCCTATACTGAGCATATATGTTTTGAACACAGCAACTTTGATCGACACGCTTGACCTGTTTATTACTTTATCATGAAATCACCTAATAAGTGAGTCATGTTAACGTTTACAAGTATTGGCACCCAGCATTTTGTATAGTGGGCAGAAACGGAACAATCCCGTCAATAGTGGCACTAAACCAACCACACCCCACCAACTTTGATAATAAAAACCAACCGCAATGATGACGACACCAGCGATAATACGAAGTGTACGATCGGTACTACCAACATTGATACCCATGATGATCTCCTTAACAAGACTAAAAAAACAACCGTTACGATAAGCATTCAGTTGACAATCAATCGTGTTTGAATACGACAAACAGATATGATGACAACTGACGCTCACCTTGTACTTACATAAGATTTCAGTTCTTACTTACGCTTATATCCGTTCATTGTCCAAGAACATTAATTGGTACTTTCAAATAACGAGTACCATTGTCTTCTGCCTTTGGAAAATGACCTGCATCAATATTGACTTGTACTGACGGAACAATCAGACGTGGCATTTCAAGAGTGGCATCACGGCGCTCACGCATTTGTACAAACTCTGCTTCATTGATACCATCTTTTACATGGATATTGCCCATCTTTTGCGCAGCAACGGTAGTGGTTGGGCAATGCTTGCGACCTTTGCTCGGATAGTCATGGCACAGATACATAATCGTATCTTCAGGCAGTGCAAGCAGCTTTTGAATTGAGTGATACAAAGTTTTAGCATCTCCACCTGGGAAGTCACAGCGAGCCGTGCCCACATCAGGTGCAAACAAGGTATCGCCAACAAAGACCACCGTTTTTTCATTGTCAGCAGCAATATAAGCCATATCAGCCGGTGTGTGACCTGGCACATACATAACGGTAATGGTGATGTCGCCAAGCATGAAGCTCTCACCATCATCCGTTAAAATATCAAACTGACTGGCATCAGTCCGAAAGCTGGTGTCAAAGTTAAAAATTTGCTTAAATATTTTTTGTACTTCGGTGATATGCTGGCCTATGACGAGTTGCCCACTAAGTAACTCTTTTACGTGAGCAGCAGCTGATATATGATCTGCATGGGCATGGGTTTCTATGATATAGCTCAGTTTCCAACCATGCTCACGCACAAACTCAATCACTCCATCAACGCTAGTAGTACCAGTACGTCCTGACTTGGCATCAAAATCTAATACTGGATCGATGATGGCACATACTTGATTTTGAACGTCTGCGAGTACGTGAGTATAGGTTTCTGTATCGCTGTGTAAGAAAGAATGTACTTGCATGGCTACCTCTTTTCTTTTAGATGAATATTTTATTTTTTTATAAATTCTTAAGTATAATATGTGCTTGGTTATCGTATTTACCATTACATACTGACTTGCTATGTATGCTAATATAGCAATTGCCTAACAATTTATCAATTTATATAATGTAAATAAACATAACTTGATATGTCTTACAATATCATTGATAATTAAGTATGTTTATTCATAAATCTTAAACTTCACCATTTATACTCTATATAAGGAGCTCGCTCTGAATACCTCAGTACTGAGCACATCGAACATTAGCGCTAGCGAAAATATCTCGCCTAGTGAAACAGACCTTGTACCTTCAGACCTTGCTGAGCAAATGCAACAAGCCTCTATGCAAGCTAGTCAGTTACTAAAGTCACTCTCACATCCTGATCGCTTGTTACTCCTATGTCAGCTAACTCAAGGAGAATACTGCGTCAGTGAGCTTGAGAAACTGGTTGGCGTTGGGCAGCCAAGCTTGTCACAGCAGCTAGGAATCCTACGCAAGGATAAGCTCGTTTCAACACGCCGTGAAGGTAAACAAATCTACTATAGCATCGCCAGTGATGATGCTTTAGCAGTACTAGACCTACTTTATCAACGCTTTTGTGCCAAAATAGACAGATAGCTTGTACACTAGGGCGTGTCTTCAATTCATTCGATAGTTATCTCAATGGGCTAAAAATGGCTGCATCTTGTTAAACATCGTCAAATAGTTGGTTAATATCCCGATATTATCTGCGCTATTTTCCTTGTTTAACGGCAATTTATCTCATTTTTATCACCATTTTTGAAATGAAGACACGCCCTAAGTACCTAGATGTAGTTAACTTTTTTCTTATGATGACGACCTATTGTTATGCCTTCTATTGCCGCTCGTCTGATACCTGCTTGGCTACGCCAATACAAGCTATCTGCGCTGCCGACTGACGTCATCGCAGGGTTGGTAGTTGGTGTGCTTGTCATTCCACAAAGTTTGGGCTATGCAGTGTTGGCAGGACTGCCACCCGTTTATGGCCTATATGCGGCTATCGTTCCTGTCATTGTCTATGCGTGGATAGGCTCAAGTAACGTCCAAGCGATAGGGCCTGTGGCTATCACAGCAATCATGACAGCCAGCAGTCTACATCCCTACGCATCAGATGGCGCTCAGCAATATGTATTGATGGCCAGCTTACTGTCATTAATGGTGGGGGCGATGTTATGGTTAGCAGGTCGGCTCAAGCTTGGCTGGATTATGCAATTTATCAGTCGGGGTGTTTCTGCTGGTTTTATCAGTGGTGCTGCGGTGCTTATTTTTGTTAGTCAGCTTAAATACTTGACTGCTATCCCTATCTCAGGGAACGGATTATTCGGTTATTTATCGAGTATGCAACTATATTTCCATCAACTACATCCGCTAACCTTGCTTATCGGCATCATCGCTTTTACTTTACTCATTGCTAATCGTTATGGCAGTAAATGGGTATGGAAATCTTGGTTACCACTAGCTTATGCCAAATGGGCAGAACGTTTGTTTCCGCTTATCCTGCTTGGTATAACGATTATCTTAAGTATCAGCTTACATTGGCATACGAGCGGTGTGGCAACGATTGGTAGTATTCCGCAAGGGCTACCCAATTTCACGCTTCCCTATGTACCAAACTTTGATGTCGCACTGAACCTATTACCTAGCGCAGGACTGATGGCACTGATTGTATTTGTATCAAGTAGTTCAGTGGCGAGCAATTATGCGCGCTTACGCGGTGAGACCTTTGATGCCAACCGCGAGCTAACTGGACTGGGTGCTGCTAATATCGCGGGTGGATTTTTTCAGAGTTTTGCTGTCGCCGGCGGCTTTTCACGCACCGCAATCAATGCTGATTCAGGTGCCAAAACGCCTGTCGCTAGTCTAGTGACTGTGATAGTTATGCTGGCCGCTTTGATCGCTTTTGGCAATACTTTATCACCACTTCCTTATGCCATATTAGGCGCGACCATCATGGCCTCTATCATCGGCCTCATTGATATATCAACCTTAAAGTCAGCATGGCAACGTGACCGTATCGATGCGGCTAGCTTTATGGCAGCCTTTGCTGGTGTTTTAATGTTTGGACTAAATACTGGCTTAGTGATTGGTTTGATGGTGTCTTTTGCTAGCTTGATTTGGCAGTCAAGTAAACCGCACGTGGCCATCGTCGGGCAGTTAGCAGGTACAGGACACTTTCGTAATATCAATCGTCATGATGTGGTGACATTCGACAATTTATTGATGCTGCGTACCGATGAAAGCTTGTTTTTTGGTAACAGCGAAGCCGTTCATCGGCGGGTAATACAAGCGACCCAACAGTACCCACAAGCTCATGAGATTATCCTCATTATGTCAGCAGTCAATCATATTGATTTGACTGGACAAGAGATGCTGATCAGCCTTAATAAAGAGCTTCTCAGCCAAAATAAGCACTTAAATTTTAGCTTTATTAAAGGCCCTGTGATGGATATCATTGAACATACCCCTGTGATCACTCACCTCTCAGGCTATGTTTATTTGAGTACCATGGATGCAGTAGAGGCTCTAAAAGATAGTTAATTCTAGCTATACTAAAAGCTGTGTTATGCTAACGCCTAAAAGTACAGTCTAAATGACAACTTTAAAAAACATTCTATATTCAAATGCCTTTTAATATCTGCGACCGAAGTAATTTATGACCGATAACTTAACCATTTATAAGCAAATTTATCCAAGCCAATGTAACAAAATTGCCGAGCTTGGCTACCGCTCTGTGCTTAATATCCGTCCTGATGCTGAGACGGAGACGCAGCCCAATAGCTGCGACTTTGTCCATGCAACTGCAGATGCCAACTTGACCTATCATCATCTGCCGTTTGATGATGAGCGACTAAGTCTGCTAACTATAGAGCAATTTGCCGAGTTTTATCACTCTATGCCCAAGCCCATACTCATGTTTTGTGGTACTGGCGCACGTGCCAAGCTGCTGTATCAAAGTGCATTAATGCAAGGCCTGTTATAGTTGGTTCAAGATAATACTGTAATACCCTTTACACAGTACCTCTTTAGAAAGTTACACATTCAGCTTAGGCTTAGCACTGTACTCAAATAATAAACCTATCACCTACTTATATAGAAAATAATAAGGAATTCTTATGAGCCATCAAGTTAACTTCACTGGACAAATCACTCCTGACCAAGTAGCCATGATTGCCGAAAACGGTTTCAAAACCATTATTAACAATCGCCCAGATGGTGAAGAGGCAAACCAACCGACCAGTGCTGAGATTGAAGCGGCGGCTAAAGAAGCAGGCCTTGCTTATAAAGAGGTTTCTTTTGCAGGTAGTGAGCTGAACCAAAACCATGTCGAAACCTTTGCTGACTTTTTCAATCAAGCTGAGCAGCCAATATTGATGTTTTGTCGTACAGGCAACCGCTCAAACGGTATCTATGAAGCCGCCAAGCAGATGGATTTGTTAGACGACTGAGTGATCACTCATAGATTGTAAATAGTTATCACACACTATCGATAATTGCGCCCGTCCAAAATTTGGATGGGCGTTTGCCGTTATGACCATTTCGATAATAACCTCTGGCAATTTTGGTAAGACAAAAGGCAATGGATTATTAGCTTTTGTTAAGGCTGTCATCTGACCCAAGCTGCTTTTAGCCACCACAGTTATCCCTTGCCCTGTCAGTATTAAACTACTTATTGCACCAACGCTATTCGCGCTACAGACCACTTGACTAGCAACATTGATTTGGCTCAACCCTTGGATAGCTGCATGATGAAAATGGCAGCTTTCATCAAATAAAATTAAAGGCACACTAGCATTATTGTCATAGCTTTTTGCCAAGCGACTCGTATTGCCATCAAATGCCCAGACACCATTGTCTTGCTGCAAGAAATGCCCTGCCTCTTTAGCGGATGAACGTGAGACGATAGCCGCGTCCAAGACACCTGTGCTTAATAGCTCACGTAAGCGAATTGAATTGTGACAATGAATATGCACGGGTAAATTAGGTACGCATGCCTTAATATATTGGATAACTTTAGGCAAAACTACTTGTGCGTAATCATCAGGACATCCTAATTGTAAAGGTCTAATAATCTGTTTGCTCTGCTGCATTTGTCTTAATGCATCATCATGTAAGCTAATGATATGACGCGCATAGCCGAGCAAAAACTTACCGTCTTCAGTTAATTCAAGCACACGTCCTGATTTAGTAAATAATGACTTATCTACCTGTTCAGCCAATTTTTGCATTTTTTGGCTAACGGCACTTTGACTACGGTGCACCTGCTCGGCTGCCTGCGTATAACTGCCTGTCTCTACCACTGCGATAAAACAACGTAATACCTCTATGTCCATTCGCCAATCCTTTGCCTGTCGATATCTTGTATATATCAGAGAGTAGCACATTGTCATTTTTAATAAACAAAACTAATGCTGCGAATCTCTTATAGGTACTGTTAATATTTTGCGTTGGCCACTTACGGTTCGTGAAGACATAATAAAATTTCATTCAGCAGATTATAGGGAATTGATATGCAAAAACCTCTACTCATTATCGGTAATAAAAACTATTCGTCATGGTCATTGCGGGCTTGGCTATTGCTAAAAGCCTTTGACGTTGATTTTGATGAGCAATTGATTGAGCTTTTTGATGACTCTGCCCGTCCTATTCTCGATGAGCATGCGCCAACGGGAAAGGTTCCTATTTTGGTTTATGGTGAAAGTGCTGCAAAAGTCACTGTTTGGGATACCCTAGCCATCGCCATTCATGCCAATGACTATCTAACAGATATAGATATTTGGACCGGATTAAGCAAATCTGACGCTAACGCACAGAATAACAATCAACACCGAATCAACAGTGCCTACTGCCAGAGTATCGTCGCTGAAATGCATTCAGGGCTAATGGGTATTCGTAATGAGATGCCAATGAACATCCGAGCCACAGCAAAGATACAACCGAGTCGTGCTTGCTTAGCTGACCTCGCTCGCATTGAGAATATTTTTGCCGATTGCTTAACAGCTCGCTCAACAGACAGCTACTTGTTTGGTCAATTCACCGCTGCTGACGCTTTTTTTGCCCCTGTGGTTCTACGTTTGCAAACGTATGCTGACGCCTCGACCATAGAGTTAAAACCAACAACCAAACAGTACTGCGAGACGATGCTAAAAAACCCTCATATACAAGCGTGGCGCAAAGCTGCACTAACAGAAACCCGCATCATTGACGAAGATGAAGCTGGTCAGATAGTCTCATTGGTTGGGGACTTGGCCGATTAAACTTAGATGAAACATAGATCAAGCCCATATCAAACTTAAGGTCAAAGGTTTACTAAATTTTTAATAACACTTAAGATAATAGAGACACAAGGAATGTGTCTCTATTTAAAAAGCCGTTTATGGCTTTTAATTCAACAAGGAATGTTTTATGAGCGGTACTGCTCTAGCTTTACTCCCCTTGGCGCTTGCCTACATTATGTTTACCTTAGGGACAGGGCTAAAACCCAGTGACTTTAAGGTTATCATCAATTATCCCAAAGCTTTTTTGATAGGCCTGATTAATCAGGTTATTTTTGTACCTTTGATTGCTTTAGCGGTGGTCTTAGTGATGGCGCCGCCACCAGAGATTGCCTTTGGTATTATGCTGATTAGCTTTTGTCCAGGCGGTGTCACGAGCAATATGCTCACTTACTATGCCAAGGGCAATGTCGCACTATCAGTCGCCCTCACTGGCGTGGTCAGCCTGTTATCTGTCATTACCTTGCCTATTCTAATCACCTTAGCGTTTAACCACTTTATGCAAGACCAAACGGGATCTATTAGCGCGGTAAAGATTGGCGCTGTCATGTTTTTGTTGACGACGTTACCCGTGACTCTTGGTATGCTAGCTCGCTATAAATTCACTGATTTTATGGTACGCAGAAGTAGCATTCTAAATGGCTTGGCCAGTATCTTTTTTGTGCTGATAGTCTTCGCTGCGATCGCGTCTAATTGGGAGTTGCTGAAATCACAATTGACATCTATGGGGCTTGAACTGGTTCTTATTATTATGGCTTTATTTATATTTAGTATTTTGACCTCTAAATTATTAAAGCTGAGCTGGTTTGACACCAAAACCATCTCTATAGAGACGAGCATTCAGAACAGTACCACGGCGATTACTTTAGCACCTATCATTATGGGAACAGCCGTTGGTCTGCCTGCTATCGCTTTACCCGCGGCGGTATATGGGGTATTGATGTATGTGGTTGCGCTGCCAGTTATTGCGTTGATTCGGAATAAGAACTGATTTTAGTAAACATAAAAAAACCACCTCAAAAGAGGTGGCTTCTTAGATTAAGCTTAGCACTGTAGAATTTAGATTTGAGCAGCCTATTGCATCACTAAGTACTCGAACGCTGCTAATGCTGCTTTACTACCCTCACCCATCGCAATATTAATCTGCTTGAATGGCACAGTCGTTACATCACCACAAGCGAAGATACCTTTGCGATCGGTACGGCAGCGCTCATCAATCTCAATCTCACCGAAACGGTTTAAATCAACAAAACCTTTAACAAATTCAGTATTCGGTACTAGACCAATTTGTACAAACACTGCGGCTAAGTCTACTTCTTTAGTCTCACCAGAGTTGCGATCTTCGTAGACAACAGAGCTAACTTTACCGTCTGTGGCTTTGATCTCTTTCGTAGCCGCGCTGGTAATGATATCAATGTTGGCCTTTTCTTTGGCTTTATTGATCAGCACTTGGTCAGCTTTTAGATCATCGGCAAACTCAAATACCGTGACATGTTTTACGATACCTGATAAATCAATGGCAGCTTCGATACCAGAATTACCACCACCAACGACTGATACGTCTTTACCTTTAAAGAACGGACCATCACAGTGAGCACAGAACGCCACGCCTTTACCGATGTTCTCTTCTTCACCTGGTACGCCAAGCTTACGCCATTGGGCACCAGTGGCTAGGATAATACTGCGAGTCTCAAACGTCTCACCAGTGTTCAGATGAATACGATAGTTCTCATCTTCAGTTTCGCCGATTTCTTTTACGCTCACATGCTCTTTTAGGGTGATATTGTACTCATGCAAGTGCTTCACAAAGTTATTTGATAGCTCGGTACCGTTGGTTAGTGGTACTGAAATCAAGTTTTCGATGTCTTGCGTGTCTTTAACCTGCCCACCGATACGGTCAGCAACCATAGTGACTTTTAAGCCTTTACGAGCGGTATAAATCGCAGCCGCTACCCCTGCAGGACCAGCACCGATGATAGTTACATCTTGCTGCTCTAGTTGCTCAGCATCATCTTCATCAGCATCGCTTAATAAATCAGGAAACTGCTCTTGCAATTTCTCAATCAATTTGCCCGTATCAATCTTACCATTGGCAAACGGTTTACCGTTCAAGAATACCGCTGGAACACCTTGAATGTTATTGGCATCAACTTGTTCTTGGAACAATGCACCATCGATCATCTCGTTACTGATGTCATCGTTTAGTAGCGCAAACTGATTCAGCGCTTGCACGACATCTGGGCAGCTATGGCAAGAGAGCGATACATAGGTCTGAAACTGTAGCGGCTTGTTAAAACGTTTGACTAGCTTTTGGATACCTTCGTCTAGTTTTAACGTGTGACCGCCCGCTTGCAAAATTGCCAAAATCAGTGAAGTAAACTCATGACCACCAGGAATCCCGCTAAAGACGATACCCGTGTCAATCAACTCGTCATCAGCATGGCCGCGAACTGCAAAACTGATCGGGCTAGGTAGACTGTCATCGTTCGCTGTCGCATCAAAATTAATTTTATCTGTCGTACCAGCGATTTTAGTCAAAAAATCAATCAATTCGGCACGCTTACTATGCTCACCGCTACCCAATACAAAGGTAATAGGACGAGTCATATTTTCGCTGTAGCTCTTAATCGCGTCTAATAAACTTTGGTCTATCATGTTTGTTCCTTATTATTACTGAATATGTAACGGCAACTACTATATTGCACGTTTAAATAGGATTTATTTACTGCTAATAGTTTGACCTAAAATGTTGTAAGCAAGAGACTTATGCCCTTTGATGTCTCTATTATCATAGCTTTCAGGATTTCGGGCAAGCTGAGAAATTCAAACCTCATGTTTTATAAAACAAATCGTAAACCATGGTTAATATCTAATTATTAAACCATTAACAATGTGATAGTCATGGTACATAGTCCATTTTTTCGCTACAATCAAGTTAAGCAAATAAGAAAAATTCCTATTTGTCTCATTGCAGTTTGGCTTTTATGTGAACTTATTAAAGCGCTTTCTGCTAGTGCTGAACCTTATCACTATTGCATCAACTCATGATTTGGTTGAGTGAAAATCACGTCTCAAAATCATAAAAATCTTAACGATAATGCGCGAATCTTATGACTAATTTGCGCTTCACAACAAGGATGAACACATGAGAAAGACTGATACATGGCAAGACAATAAAGACATCATTGCCGAACTTAAGCTAACAGATAGCCATTTTGCGAGTGTTTTTGATGAGCACGCTCAGCTCGATCAAAAAATCAATTACCTCGAAAAAGATTTGGTAAAGCATGCCAGTCGCGATGAAGAAATAGAACAAATGAAGCGTCAAAAATTACATCTCAAAGACGAGATCTATAAAATTATTGACGCGAGTAAAGCAGATGATGCCAATCAAGCATAAGTGATACTAGGCGTACATCATGATTTGACACAAATTATGATACAGATAATACAAAATTGCATAGACGTAAAAAGACCCCATCAGTAATCGCTAATGGGGTCTTTGTTTGTATGTCAGCTGATATAACAGTCACTGCCTATCAGCCAACCTACTATTCTAGTACCTTGTAGATACTCTCTAAGACTTTATGGTCTTAGATTTTACCAACTAGATCTAGACTTGGTTTTAGCGTTTCTGCGCCTTGTTCCCAAGCTGCTGGACAAACTTCGCCATCGTTTTCACGAACATACTGTGCTGCTTTTACTTTACGTAGCATGTCTTTTGCGCTACGGCCGATACCGCCAGCATGAATCTCAGCAACTTGGATTAGGCCATCTGGGTCTACTAAGAACGTACCACGTTCGGCTAGACCAGCTTCTTCAATCATAACGTTGAAGCCACGAGTGATTTTACCAGTAGGATCGCCGATCATTGGGTAGTTTACTTTACCGATAGCGTCTGAAGAATCATGCCATGCTTTGTGCGTGAAATGAGTGTCAGTAGATACTGAGTACACTTCTACGCCAAGGCCTTTTAGCTCGTCGTAGTGAGCTGCCATGTCTTCTAACTCAGTTGGGCAAACAAACGTGAAATCAGCTGGGTAAAATAGGAAGATTGCCCAGTTGCCTTTTACGTCTTCTGAAGTAACGGTTTTGAATTCACCGTTTACATACGCATCTGCTGAAAATTCTGGGATTTCTTGATTGATAATAGACGCCATGAGTGGCTCCTTTATAGTTAAGTTAATTGGAATTTTTGGTATAAGTATCTTTGTTAAGCCTTTAATAATCTGGGCTACCTGACAAACTATACGCGAATTTTATTGTTAATCCAGTTAAAAGTTTTTAATGTGATGTTTTGTTTTATTAAACTTGTTAAACTATTATCTCTATTTTTTATCATCAGTGCGCGATATGTCATTGACTATATAACCTATAGATTACATTAAGATGAAATCGAATGCAGATATCTCATTGTTGCACTGCATGAGTTAACACATATATCGCTTTAAAAGCCCATTAATAGAGAGATTTTATGATTACTTTACGTCAGCTTGAGTTTGCCTTAGCAGTGGCTAAACACCGTCATTTTAAACGTGCAGCGGAAGACTGTAATATCTCTCAGTCTGCGCTGAGCTTGGGTATAGCCGAGTTAGAAAAACAATTGGATACGCAGATTTTTGAGCGTAATAACAAACAGGTATTAATCACTCCTATCGGTGAGGACATTCTAGCGCGAGCACAGCGTGTGTTTTCTGACGTCCATGATCTAACTACACGTGCTCATAGCCATCAATCGCCGCTTGCTTATCCGATGACTGTCGGTATCATCCCAACGATTGCACCGTATTTACTACCAAAAGTATTACCAGCCTTACGAGCCAACTATCCAGAGTTCCGTATGACCATCGTCGAACAGCAGACAGAACGCTTGTTAGAACAAGTACGTTACGGTCATATTGACACCGCTATTATTGCCCTACCCTATGCAGTAGAAGGCTTACACAGTTTTGAGTTTTGGACAGAGGATTTTTTTGCAGTATTTCCAAAAGACGATGTACATGCCCAGCTTGAAACCATCAATGCAGATGAACTGACAACAGCCAATCTTATGTTACTAGGTGAAGGGCATTGCTTGACTGATCAGACACTCTCTGTTTGTCATTTTGATCGTGCACAGATGAAATCAAGCTTTTCAGATGCCAGTTTGAACACGCTTATTCAAATGGCACTTGCCAACATGGGAACGACATTGGTACCCGAGATGGCATTAGACCAGCTTCATCTACAAAACCAAAACGCTGTCGCGGTACCACTAGCAGAGCAAGGACCACATCGCCATATCGCCTTTGTCACTCGTCTAAACTATGCTCGTGTCGATGACGTCAATTTGCTTGGCAAAGTATTTAAGCAAGCGCTTGAAGAAGATGCTAATAAAAAGTAAATATGAGTGATTTGTCTCAAATAGACATTGAGTTAAGTAATCGTTTTTACTTACACCTATCTGCTATCAATAGCGATGTCACGCCAAAAAAATCACAAATACTTTGGCAGGATATTGCTGTGCGTTATGATGAGCGCCAACGCGCTTATCATAACGCACAGCATATTCAGCAGTTATTTTCTCAGTTTGAACAAGTGAAGCACCAGCTCAGTGAGCCACATATTATCGCTTTGGCAATATATTATCATGACGTCATATATGAACCAACACGCTCAGACAATGAGTTAAAAAGCGCAGAATTTGCGGTAGAAATATTAGAGCCTTACTTAAATGCTGAACAATGCCAATATATCTACGCACTGATTATGATGACCGCCTCTCATCAACTGAATAATGAGATGGGTTCTGACAAAAATAGCGATGCGGCTTATTTATTAGATATGGACTTGAGTGTTTTGGGAATGCCGTACTCAGAGTATGAGCAGTATGCAAAAGCGGTACGCGAAGAGTATGTACATGTCACTGACAAGAACTACCAAAAAGGACGGACTCACGTATTAAATCAGCTGTTGGCACACCCCACCTTGTATATGACAAACTACTACCGTAGTAGGCTAGAGGCGCAAGCTCGGGATAATATCAAGCGCGAGATTAATTCCTTACTTTGCTCGCAGCTTAATAAATAGCTCATTACCCTGCCGTGCAGGATATGAGTTGTAGCTCAGCTCCATCAATTCAATATCGAAAAGACTCTCGAAACGCTGGTGGTACTCTCTTTTTGTACCGCCAAACGGTGGCCCGCTTTTTTCAAAAGCTCTATCAAATAGCAGACCAACCAGCTTCCCGTTCGGTTTCAATAATTCTGACATTTTTTTTGCATATTCATCACGGCGTGCTGGATTTATCGCACAAAAAAACGTCTGCTCTAGCACCCAATCAAACTGATATTGCTCTGGTGATAAATTAAAGAAGTCTGCACAAATTAAATGCTCAGTTGGAAAGTCAGGATAACGCTCGGCAAATACCTCAATCGGAGCGGGCGCAAAATCAACCAAAACAACATTAGTAAAACCTTGCTCATGTAAATAGCCGACTTCGTAGGCATTACCAGCACCAGCTACTAAAATAGATTGGTTTTTTGTAGAGGTAGGTAACTGATCAATATAAGCTTTGAGAGGTGGCGAAACCTCCCCCATATCCCAACCAATACTATCTTGCTCATAACGCTGCTGCCAAAAACCAGCCTGATTCACACTTTCCATATGACATCCTTATCTATCTAGTTTCATCATTGAAACACAAACAATTATAACAGCAAAAATACACTGTTAGCCCCTACCTTGTCAGCCTTGTTTCTTTCTGACGTATACCATCAATATAGGACGTGTCATCACTAAGGTTGTGAGGCTTATAGTCTTAGCGATGATACGCCCTAGCTACCCTGTTTTACCTGCCAGCATATTATGCCAATGCTGATAGTCTGGTATTGCTGTCGCTACTGTCTGCCAAAATTCAGGGCTATGATTGGCGTGATGCAAATGACACAGCTCATGAACAATGACATACTCAGTACATTCAATAGGATAAGCAGGTAAGTAAACAGACAACCATACTCGGCGCGCGCGTGTATTACAGCTACCCCAGCGGGTATGCATTTTTTTTAGGCGTATTTCATTGGCATAGGCACCAACGATAGGTTGCCATTTATCAAACAAAGAAGGAATAACGTTAGAGAGCTGTTGCCGATAATAGGTAATTTTTTCATCGGGGCTAAGCGTAAACGACTGCACTATACCCCATAATAGTAGAGGGCTATCACCAGTCAGGGAGTCTCTTGAGGCATGCTGTTTACGCTTATATTGTTCCAATACTTGCGCGTGGTTAGCTACTGCCCACGATACACGCTGAGCCACAGCCTGTGCAATCTGTGCTGTATTCATAGATAGTGGCACAGATACCATCAGCAGATAGGGTTTCAAACGAAAATTGATATTTTTAACACGCTTTTTAGTAACCTGCAGCTCAATGCCTGCCTGCATGAGTTGTTGCTTGGCGAGTATTGATATCGATGTCGTACTCTGTAGCGCCACCTTTATCTCCCTCCGCCTCTCTCACTTATCACAACAATGCCTGCAAATGGTTATCGAAAGACATTTTATGGCGTTTACTGTCTTTAACAACACGATCAGCTAACGCCGGTTTGACAGCTGATTCTTCGTCTGGCTGGGTTTCCATTTTCAATGATGAAACCACCGTCAAAGTTGTCAGTTGCCCTTGTCCATCACTGACGATAAAACCTGATAGCTGTTTATTTACTGTCTGGCTGCCAACGGACTGACTATCGTAAGATAATACAGATGCACCTGCGCAATCTGGCAAACTAACATCATCAATAAACTGCCGAGTATTTAAGTCGTATACCGCTGCACATCCACCAATCGGTGTCGTCACACATAACAGGTTACGCTCGCTGTCCACCGCCACACTAGCGATATACTGATGAAAACGTTGCCATTGATTGTTTGGCATCATGAGCGGCTTAAAGTCAGTATCACCGCGCTGATGCGTGAGTACTAAAGGTACGTTAATATGACGCTCACCTTGGAACTGAATGCCAATCATCACCGTACCATCGTCATGCATAGCTAAATGGCGTACGCTCATCTGATTATGTTCAGGAATGACCTGTTCGAGCAATGCCCCATTATGCCGGTTTAGATACACCAGTGATGGTCGCATCGTATCCAAATTTAGCTCTTCACGAGAAGCTTGCTCAGTTTTAATACCACCATTCGCGATAACAAGTGTCTCACCATCTGGATGCATAATCAGTTCATGTGGACCGATACCATATGAGTCAAACTCTGCAACTTTTTGATAACCTTGGCTGACATCGTAGATACCAACTTTACCCGCCAAATCAATCGTATTATTTTCGGTGACATACAATAATGTGCCATCTAAGTTGTAGCAAGCATGACCATAAAAGTGACGATGAGTAGCCGCTTTGATAGCCGTCTTTACTTGACCAGTTGCTGTGTCCAATACCCATAGCTTTTCACTAGGACGACGACCCATAACGACGACATCGCGAGTTGCTTGGCTATTAGCGTCAGCTAAAGATGGCTGAACGACAATATCATGTACACGCTCTGGCATCGTTGTTTGCCACACAATTTGACGATCGGCATCAATACCAACGACACCATAGCCATCGACGCTCTCCTCATCGCTCGTTAAAGCAGCTGACTGCGGCATTGAGGCCACGCCACTTACCCAACACACTGGTCGCCCTAACATGGTCGTAGTGTGATCTGCTGAAAAATTTGGCGCTATGTCAGCACTATCGATAGGGTTGTAACCATTAAAATCCATGTCCGATGAATAGTTTTGATAAGCTTGATGCCAAACATTGGCAGTCTGATGATAGGCATACTGCAACCTTGACAATTGCTGCGTAGCGGCTGACTGTGGTGATATTAGTAATAATAGCTGTGATGTCAATTGTGACGATAGTGCCTGAAGTTGTGTACTCACTCCTACCACATAATCTTGCAAACGCGCAGATGGATAACGCTGCTTGCGATAAAGGTGGTGCACCCCAACCAAAGCTGCCGTACTAAACGCTGTCAGTGCCGACGTTTTCAGCACCTCTTTCTGAAGGTGTCTATCCAACAGACCTACACGCTTAATACCGTTTATCATGGTGGCTTCTTTTACTGTATCACCTTGTGTCTGCATTGCTTAATCACCATCTGTACTATTAAACCCGACACGAATACCAAGTGTTGGAATCAACTGACGTTTAATCAGGCGTGTTATCGTTGTCAAATGCTCATACAGTGCTTGCTGCGTGTCTTTATCTGCAGTCGCCAAGTCCTCTGGCATTTGTGCCAGTAGCGTGGTAGTTTCAGCCAGTACAGTGGATAAGTTGTTACCGACCTCACTATCATTATTGCTATTTAGCATTTCAGTCAATACTGGATCCGTCAGCGCTTTATTCAATGTGGCGAGCTTAGCATTGATAATCGCACGACTTTGGGCAGCAGTAGCAGCGGGTAGATGCCCTTTTGCTTTACCAGTTAGGCCAAGTGGTTGATCGATAGCATTAGACTTCATAGTTTCGACCAACGATAGCAAAGAGTTGAACCATTGATTTAACCCTTCATCACTATCAGCCACTTTATCGATTGCCAATAGTTCAGTTGAGTTCTGCTGCCAGTTTTTCTCAATCTCTTTTAAACGTGTGCTCAAAGCACTGCTTGCACTGATGACATAAGCACATTGGCCAGCGTCTAAACTATCATTGGCATATAGTGCTTCTTCTAGCCCTGGAACGCCTTGGACAATCGCACTTTCGTTAGCGAGCTGCTCAGGAGTCAACTTGGGATTAGCAGCGATTAGATCTGCCACGCCACTATGTACCAAACCGCGTTCGTCGGGATAATAATTGATATACAGGTTGCTCATACTGGCAGTCGCAGGACCAAAATTGATCATCTCAGCACGTGCCCATGCCTGTGCCAAAACTAGCCACTGATCGCGCAGCGCTTGTAATTCATCTCCACTGACTGACTCTGACTGACAATGGGTTTGAGCTAAATCATGCAATAAATCACTTTGTTTGGTCACATCAGCATACGCTGGAATGACAATATCATTAGCCACATGAGTCAGATAAGCGGTTTCAGTATCAGTACTGATGTCTACTACATTAATTGTAGCAGTAATATCATTATTCTCTTCTGCTGAACTATTAACACTGTCTTGCGCGACCTCTTGGCTATCCGTCTCTGGTGCTTTATTTTCATCAGCAGGCTTGGCACAGCTGATAAGCAACCCAGCACTTAGGGCAGACAATGCCATTGCTAAAGCATGATTTATTTTCATAGGTTTCTCGGTATTTATATAAGTAATTGTATCTATAATAGATAAGGCAGATCATCTGATTAATATCTGCCTATTTAGGGATTAACAGCGAATAAACAACAGCATTTTTATAGAGACTGTAAGAACGCATTCAATTCAGCACGCCCTTGTTTATCAAGCTTAAGCACTTCTTTCTGTTGTTTTTCAGCTTCTCCACCATGCCATAGAACCGCTTCCATCAAAGTACGCGCACGACCATCGTGTAAAAATGTCGCTTGCGAGTCAACAGTCTGCGCCAGACCCACGCCCCATAAAGCAGGTGTGCGCCATTCATAAGAGTTGGCCAAAAACTCAACTTGCGCATCTTTAGGTGGTAGATTGCCAGCAATCGTACGATCAGCAAGACCATCACCCATATCATGCAACAACATATCGGTATAAGGATAGATCACTTGTCCATGCTGCTCAAGACGATCATCGTTAGTGTGTGGCAACTGATATCTAGGTGTATGGCAGCTTTGGCAGCCGATGTCATAAAAGCGTTTTTTTCCAGCTAAGACCAATTCATCATCAGCATTACGACGATGCGGCACGGCTAAATTACGTGTATAAAACTCAACAAACTTGGTCACTTCATCATTGACTTCTACAGGCGGTTTACCATTACCTTGCTCATCAGCACCCGTTGTTGCATTCACACAAGCCGTCTGCGTTGGCATACAGGACTCATTAGGACGGATATTTGATGTTAGTCCCATATCTTCATTAAAGGCACTTTGGTTTTGGGTAATCAGCTTGGTTTGACCTGCTTTCCAGCCAAAGCGTCCGAGTGCCTTCTCGCCAGTTTGTGGATCCATCACCCAGTTAAATTTTCCGCTAATATCACCGTCTGCCTGAGTAGCTTGTTGTTTAATAGCCTCCTCTGGAATTTGCTCGAGCAAACCAAGCCCAATCATAGGTAATGCCACACGTGGTGAAACCATTAATTCATCATCGAACTTACCATAACCTGGTTGGGTTAAGTTAAAAGTAGGATCACGCAACGTTTCGACATAGCCATCAGCAAAAGTAATTGGTTTGTCTGCCCACTGTACTGAAATTTTTGCCTCAGCAGGCACACCTTGAATACCACGGTCTTGAAGCTGACCACCATACATAGGGTGCACGACTTTTTCGATAAGAGAGTTATTTAGCTGTTGACGTTGTTCATCAGTGGTCGCAGGCATAGCAAGACGAATGAGCAAGCTATCGGCATCATCATCAGCATTCATTGGTGCATGCCCTCGACCATCTTTTATATGGCAAGACTGACAAGCAGCAACATTAAACAATGCACCTAGACCGTCGCGGCTATCAGTACTGGCAGGTGCAATGACCCAAGGCTGCTTAAAGAAGGCATTACCAATAAAAAACGACCCTTTACGTGAGGCGGTCAAGTTAGAAGAAGGTTTAGAGTAGCTCTCTGCACTACTGATACTGATACCTGTATCACCACCCTGTTTGACCTCTTGCGGATCAAATTTCACTAACTGCTGCATGGATACGCCAGCGAGCTTTTCTATCGTTTGGAGACGTTCAGGGACTAAAGCTTGAGATTTTTCATTACTTTCTGTAGCTTGCTCTTCATTAGTAGTATCGTCAGAATTACTGTCGTTCGGCTGACAAGCGCTGAGAGATAGGGCACACAAGATACCAAGGGTCAGTTTTGGTAGTACACCATTAATGATGGAAGCAGAATAAAATGAGGCAGATTTTTTGATTTTTAAAACGTTTGCGGTGTTCATAGAAAAAGTACCTTAGTTCTAGCGTAGAACCATTAAAATCGCATGCTGTAAAGTGTTTCACTTCTAATCAATAAGGTTCAGCGAAGTACCAACCTATCAAGCTATTTTAATACGGTAAAAAAACACGTTGCCAACTGTGGTCGACAACGTGTTTATTATACCTAAATTACTATGCTATGAAAATAATTCTCATTAGCTTATAACAAACTCTTCAGGCATTAATAAATAACATGTAGCTGTTGGAGTTCAGATGCTTCAACTTAAAACTGTGAGCCCGCATCAGCATCTAAATTGTCGATACCGACGGCTTTAGCAGCATTTTCAATACCAACGGTCAGCTCTTGCAAACCAGTGATACCAGCCTCAACCCATCCGCGGCGAACGTTTTGTTCTTCAGCAGAGATACCGTCTTTGCTCACCTGACCTACGGTAGCGATCATTTGATCAATCTTGATACCCTCTTTTTCACCTTTTTCTACGAGTACATCAAAGGCAGATTCTACTTTAGCAAAATCAGCAACCAATTGGTCAGCTACCGCTTTGTTGTCAGTATCAACGAGATAGTCTTTAAGACCGTAACCGCCAACTGTTTGACCATCGACTGTTTTATAGCTACCGTTAAAGACGTTTTGAATACCGCGAGCATTATTCGCATAGCTTAGATGTGTCAAATCACTAAAGCACTCATGCTCATCTTCAGTAGAACCAGTAACAAACGCGACCTGCATACGCTCAGATGCAAGCTCACCTAGTGCAAGACTGCCCATTTGATACATAATCTGGCGTAAACCATTATCATATTTACGTGCCATCAGATCGCTACGCAACGTGTTTTCACTTTCTGGCTGCCACTCGGCTTCCATCGCCGTTAGATCATCTACCAATAATTGAGCAGCGGCTGTTAAGAATTCACCACGACGCTCACATATACTGGCATCATCATTGACAGTATCACCACTAGTACATTGACCTGCTTCTGTTGCATAATCCGTCACAGGGCGGTTGCCTGCACCTTCGCTAACACCGTTTGTATCTTGACCCCATAGCATAAACTCGATAGCGTGGTAACCAGTTGTCACATTGGCTTCACTACCGCCAATCTCATTCATTTCTGCTAACAGTTCAGGAGTAATGCTACTGGTATCCTGCTCGACACTACCAACCGTAATACTGTCGCTATTGATGATATTGTTTTGACTATCGTACTCACCTTCGTAGCTGTCACTAACATAATCAATCAATGCTTCATCAAGTGGCCAAGCATTCACTTGTCCTTCCCAGCCATCAACGCTGCCAATTGCACGCTGATCATTGGCAGTGACGAAGCCTTCGTCAAAACGGAAAACTTCCGTTTGCGAGTACGGCTGACGGGCAACTTTATAGGCAGCTTTTGCTGCTTCTAGATTTTCCTGTGTTGGTGTGGCTACATATGCCTCTACTGCAGCTTGCAACAATTTGGCAGTATCTAAAGAGTCTTTATAAGCCGCATGTGCCATGTTTGCATAGCTATCCATCAATCTATCAGTATCGGCCTGCTCAGTGGTTGACAAGTCTGTAGTATCGGCAGATTCTGTACTTTGTACTTCTGCTTGGGCCTCAGTATTTGCATCTGTATTTTCTTCGGTTTGTTTGGTACAACCTGACACCATCAGTAACCCTGCAAGCGCAGCAGCTAAGGTAGTTGGTAAAATTTTACGGTTCGTTACTGTAGTAATCGTCATACATATCCTCGGAAATATAGCAAAAAAAGTTGATGTTTGTGACTCGTTATCAATGATATTAGTGTGTGTTGTCACAAGATATTCTAACGATGTATATGGTGTATTTATCATGTGCGATAAAAATATTGTATTGCAACGTTAAGAAAACTTTACAAATTATAATATAATTGATAATCATTATCAATATTTAATTTTAAATAATAATATACTTAATGATAGAACAATAAGGCAGTGCCTTAGAAATACGTTTTAAACAAATAACGATTATCAACAACTTCATATCAACCATGCTTTAGGCATATAAAACACGTTAAACCAAATCATCAAATGAAAGACATAAAAAAAGACCAGCTGAACGCTGATCTTTCTTATATTGGCATTTGATACATCTAGCCATCACATAACTATCGTTATGTAGTGAGTTAGTTTACACTCTGTGGCGCATTAACCGTTAGCTCAACACGACGGTTTTGCTGACGGCCATAATCTGTACTGTTGTCAGCTACTGGACGTGACTCTCCGTACGCTACAACATTAATACGGTTAGAAGCCACACCCTGAGCGGTTAGATAGTTTGCTACTGAGTAAGCTCGATCACGTGATAGACCCATGTTATAAGAATCTGAACCTTGGCTATCAGTGTGACCTGCGATAGTAATAGTATTTTGGTTATATTGATTCATGGTGCTAGCCAGCTTATCAAGTGTTGGCTTGAAAGATGAATTTAGCGTTGCATTGTCAAAAGAGAAAGTGATGCTACCTGGCATAACTAAATCAATATTACCTGTTGTGGGATCTTGCTCAACAGTCACACCTGTACCGGCCATTTGCTGCTCAAGCTGCTTAGCTTGACGCTCCATATAGTAGCCAACACCAGCACCTAGCGCAGCACCAATAGCGGCATCACGGCCAGTCTCTTCACCGCCAGTCGCTTTAGAGATAGCAGCACCACCAAGTGCACCCGCTAAACCACCAATTGCAGTCTTATTCAGACGTTGTTGACCATCTGCGGTAGTGGTACAACCACTAAGGACTAAACCTGATGCTACTGCTGCAATCATTAATTTATTACGCATAATATTTCCTCTGAATTTTAGATAAAAGTTTAAATAATTGTGAACAAGCCGTGCTTTTTTTAAATATTTTCTATTAGTTAGGGACTACTTTTTACAGGTGCTCTCCATTATTATGGCAATTACAATCTAACTATATGTAATATTTTGTCACAACTGTGTATGAGAAGTGCGGATGAATTTTTAGGTATTTACGCCCTTCTCATTTGTTATGACCCATCATAAGTTGCTATCGTAAGTCACGTTTACACTCTTACACTCTAATTGATTTCTGCTAAAATTACGTCACGCTATTTATCAGCGCTAAGCAATACAGTCGATTCAATTTAAAAGTAGTACGAGGCAAGCGAGGTCAACGCAGTAATGTTTTTATAGTGGAATGACTATACAAATTACCTTATCGACTAAATAATCGTCTTTAACGGTAGTTTCAGGTTTTTCTCTAGCCGTCTAAAAGCATAAACCTCTTTGAAAGCCTTTTGATAAAAGCAGTATCAGCAATGGATAACTTATAGACTCGTAAGATAGATCAAAAAGGATTTAGTATGCGCCTGACCTCTACTATTAAAAAAATACATCAAAGCACGCCTAAATTAGGAAAAGCTATCTCGCTAGCGACAGCCACAGGCGTCATTGCGGCCAATAGTTTTGGCGGCAGTATTCCTCTATGGTTGATGGGCATGGGGAAAATTATCACGGGCGCCCCTATTGCAGATAAAACCGTGATTAAAATTGCCACTCATTGGATTAGCAGTAATAATGCTTTAATTGATAATATGCTACCACGCAAAGACTGGCGTATCAATTTGCCTGACGAGGTGCATACCGATGGTAAATACTTACTCGTCAGTAATCATCAATCTTGGGTCGATACTAGCATCGTGCAGTATATTAGTGAAAAGCGCTTGCCATTAACGCGATTTTTTACCAAATTTGAGTTAATTTACATTCCAATTGTGGGGCAAGCCTTTTATTTTTTAGACTTTCCAATGATGCGTCGCCATTCAAAAGAAGCCGTGGCCAAGAACCCTTCATTAAAGGGTAAAGATATTGAAGAAGCAAAACGTGCTTGTGAGCTGTTAAAAGACAAACCTTTTACTTTGTTAAATTACTTAGAAGGTACCCGTTTTACCAAGGCTAAACATGCTCAGCAGCAATCACCTTATACTCATTTATTAAAACCACGAGCAGGTGGTTTATCGCTCGCCATAAATGCCTTAGGTGCAGATATCGATGGTATATTAGATATGACTATTGTCTATCCTGATGGTGTACCAACGTATACTGATCTGTGGAAAGGTAATATCAAGCGCTTGGGGGTTGATGTCAGATATATCGAGATACCTGACTCGTTGTTTGTCGGAATTCAAAACGGTGGCTACGAAAACGATGAAGCTGTAAAGAAGCAAATGTTTGATTGGGTTGAGCAAATATGGTACAACAAAGACCAACGGATTACCGAGATGTTGGCTGATTTTGAAACCAACCCTCAAGCCTAAAATAATTAAAAAAACAAAGTCAAAAAACTGCCACGTTATTTAAGACAGATTAAAGTCTGTTGAACATTGACGATGTTAATAGCGCTATACTGCGGCATGCCTTCAAGCTGACCATTGAGCTTTAAATAGGGTGAATTTTACCAAACTGCGTCAAACAGCTTGATCATACCTCGATATTATTTGTGCTATTCTGTTCGTTTGACTATAGTTTATTGTTTAACTACAGTTTATCCCAGTTTCATCATTATCTTCCAAATAAGAACACGCCCTATACCCACTGCTTATTTTTTATACCATTTATTATTTATAAGGTTTGACTGTGCCCGCCTCTATGACAACTACTAACCCGCAGCTCGACTCAGCACCAATATCTAATCAATCACATCACCTCTCGAACAATCAATCACCGCAACCCCACCACCCACAACCAAGTCGATTAAAACTTACTTATGATATTTTGATGATTATCATCATTAGTATCGACCTGTTGTTGATTAGTGTTGATGCAATATTGATGAGTAACTTTAGTACTCATGCCGCCGAATGGCTGACGATTGGTGAGTCATTAAGCTGGTATCAAAATACTGTGCATGTTCCATTACGTACTGCCGGTGGTTTTTTTACCATATTCTTAATCGCTGAGTTATTTGTGCGTTGGATGATTGCCATCACACAACAAACCTATTACCGATGGTTCTTTTTTCCTTTTGTACATTGGTATGAAGTATTGGGTTGTTTTCCGCAATTACGTGCGTTACGTTTGTTTCGAGCAGTGGTCATCGGACGTCGTTTATACCAATTAGGCTACCAAGTACTACCACAGTCTTGGATCGATCGGATTAAGTTCTATATTGATCTATTGCTAGAAGAGCTCTCTGACCGTGTCATCTTGACAACCATCCAGAACTTCCGGCAGGAATTGACCAATTCAGATACTCACAAATCATTTATCGAATCTACAGTTGCACGAAATCGCGATGAGATTGAAGCGGCATTATTGTCTGTACTACGTACCGAGCTGGTACCAAAACTACAGGCGTTAACGACCGATTCAGGCGGTGGTAATATATTAGCCAATGAAGTGGGTAACGCTATTGAAGAAGGTTTGGCTAATACACCTGAACTACGTCGTTACTTACGTATGATCCCCATTGCCGGTGGTCTGATTGAGTCACAGTTGCAACATGTAGGACATAATATAGGTGAAAACGTTGTTTATGCCTTAAACGAACGGCTCCTTGATCCTAAGATTCTAGATTCATTAATGGTAGAAATTGCTCGTGGTGTTGCACAAATAAATACTGATAATACAGCGCTAGATACCTTGATTTCTAGTATCATTGATGACAGTTTGACTGAGTTGGAAGCGCAGGTAAAAGTACAGCAATGGAAACATCAAGATATGCTCAACTTATAATGGTTACTTTCAAGGCTTGTCTTCATTCAAAAAATGAAGACGCAAATGAGAAAAACGGTTATCAAACGAAAAAATTAACACAGATAATAAAAATAGCACCGTGAACACAGCGACAGAATTACTTCTTGAGGATGTATATATGACAGTTTCAGATAACGATGACCAAACCTCGAATGCCGCACCAGCATTAGCTTTTTATGGAAAAATGCTAACTTTTTCACGTTTACAGTTCAATACAAATGATCTCAGCACGATTGAAGCACAGCTGAATGAGACTTTTAGTAATAAATCTAGCAACATACCTATTCTCATTGATAGCGAGATAGAGCAAGATTTATCAGCATTGGTAGCGTTGTTATGGTCGTATGGTCTTCAACCCATCGGTGTGGTAACCAGCACAATGGACTCACAGGCACGTGATCTGCACTTGGCAATATTTCCAGCCGACGGCAAACGCATTGAGCGTATCGTATCCACTAAAAAATCCGTTACGCAAAATAGCAAAGTCTCAGAAGATAGCGATACAAACGCTACTACTGACGACCAAACCACTATAATCAACGAGTCACCTACTGAGACAACGATATCTGAAGTCTCAACAGAGTCTCTAGTAAGTGACGAGCAGATGAGCAGTATGATTTATGATCAAATGCTACGTTCAGGACAAAGCCTCAACCACGTTGGTGGCGATCTGATTTTGACCAATAGCGTCAACAGTGGTGCTGAAGCAATCACTGATAACAGTCTGCATGTTTATGGTCGCGCTCAAGGTCGCTTGGTTGCAGGTGCTACCGGTGATAAAGATGCACGGATTTTTTGCCAGGTTTTCAACCCTTCATTAGTATCGGTTGCAGGGACCTATTGCCTACGAGACAATTTACCTCCGCATGTTGTGGACAAGGCTGTACAGGTCAGATTTGTAGAAGGCGAAGGATTGGTATTTACCGTGATAAATGAAGCATAAGCCGAAAAACTTTAAATAACATAGCAAGTTTATTTAACAAAACTGTTCTATGATGAATCATTGTTTATGACAATATTTATACTTTTCATGAGCATTTATTTTATTATTCATCATAGACAGTATTGACTAACAAATTTTAGGTAGCAAAGCCTTATAGCTTATATAGAAGTTGTTTGCTTGCTTTAATACAGACTCGCTATAAATTTTTGTTTATTTATGCTAGGCTAGCTTCGCAGGGAGTACATATATATAATATTATGAATAATATACAATTGTGCTCTTTTACAAAAGATATCCCATTGATTCATAGGAGTGTGCCATTGTGGCGAAGATAGTTGTAATCACTTCAGGTAAAGGTGGTGTGGGCAAAACCACAACAAGCGCCTCTTTTGCTGCTGGTTTAGCATTGCGTGGCTATAAAACAGTCGTTATCGATTTTGATGTAGGTCTACGTAATCTAGACTTGATCATGGGTTGTGAAAATCGAATTGTTTACGATTTTGTTGATGTTATTAACGGTAACGCGCGCTTGTCGCAAGCACTGGTTAAAGACAAACAGCTTGAAAACCTATACATATTACCTGCTAGCCAAACACGTGATAAAGATGCCTTAACAGATGAAGGTGTAACAGAAGTTATGGATGAGCTGTCTAAGCAGTTTGACTATATTATCTGTGACTCACCTGCTGGTATCGAACGTGGTGCGCAGTTAGCGATGTATCATGCTGATGAAGCGATTATCGTCACTAACCCTGAAATTTCTTCAGTGCGTGACTCGGATCGTATTATTGGTATTTTACAAAGCCAAACTAAAAAAGTTAAAGAGAATCAAGGCTCTGTACGTGAGCATTTGGTTATCACTCGTTATAATCCTGAGCGTGCAGCCGCTAATGAGATGATGGATATCGATACGATTTCTAACGACATCCTAAAAGTGCCTTTACTGGGAGTTATCCCTGAAAGCCATGCAGTACTTGAAGCTTCTAACCATGGTGAGCCAGTTATTCACTATACCGACTCTGTTGCCGGTCAATGTTATGATGACATTGTCGCCCGATTCTTAGGTGAAGAACGTCCACTACGTCATCTTGACGTGAAGAAAAAGAGTTTATTACAGCGCTGGTTTGGGGGTTAATAATGAGTAAGAAAAAAGGATTCTGGAGTAGCCTATTCGGCACTGACGACAGTAGTAGTAAAGGTAGCGCTAATTTAGCCACTGAACGTCTTAAAGTAATTGTTGCTAGCGAAAATCGCCTAAACAACCGCTTAACTGTTGATCGTATCGAAAAAATGAAACGTGAAATTTTAGAAGTCGTTAATAAATATGTCAACGGTGTACAGATTGATGATGTTAATATCAATCATCGCTCTGAAGACAGTTTGGATGTGCTAGAGATGAATATCAGTTTGCCTGAGCATAAAAAATAAAGTCGTAGTAATTGACTTAAATTATTATAAATTATCCTAAAAAAGCCCTAAGTAATTATACTTAGGGCTTTTTTTAGGATATATCATGATATTTTACAAGAATAAATTTTTGAAAGTACACTATTTCATACGTGCCATTAAATTGTCTTTTTTGACAAACTGATGATACAAGGCTGCACTGATATGAACAAACGTGAATGCCAGAATGGCTTGCCAAATAACATCCGTATGTAGATTATTATAGAATCTTGCCAAACTTCTATCAGGTGTGACAAACACAGGGATTTGAAACAAACCAAAAACATCAACAGGTCGGCCACCATAGACAGACATCAATAGACCGACCATTGGCATTGCTATCAACAAGGCATATAATCCAAAATGAGATAAATGAGACAATAATAATTGCCATTTAGGCATCGATATAGAGGGTGGCGCTTTAGTAACGACACGGTTAATTACCCGCGCTATCATCCAGAATAATAAACTCACACCAAAAGATTTATGCAATCCAATATAAAGGCTGTTATCAAAATTATTGTTCAAAAACATCATTGCCCAGGTGATCAATAATAAAAGTGCACTGATCCAGTGAAAAATACGGCTACTTACTGACCATTTTGATACGTTTGAATTCGTATTGCTCATACTCTACCTTGTTACCTTCATCGCTGGTTATTTACCATTAAAAATATATAAAAGACATCTACTTATTTAGCGACTAAAGACCATTAAGATGATTGAATCATTTACTTAATAATAAATATTTATATAAAAATTAGGCTATAGATCTACTAACTGATGCGCAATCTTATCCAAATCTGGTACCAAATAAGCGGTATCACCTATCATAACAGTTTGAAAAAGGTAGGATAGCACAACATTTTCATTAAAGGCTATCGCTGCTTCATCAATATTTGTGTCCTTAAATTGTTCGGGCATCTCAATGTCTTTGACCTCTGAAATACGAACTTGTAATTGGCGTAACTCACCTGCTGTTTGTAACGCTAAGCGATGTTCTGTAGTATTACCTTCTAAAACAATCATTTTCTCTGCTGTCATATCTTGTGCCAGTAAAGAAAATACAGCCACTTCCTGCTGCTGCCAAGTATAAGTTGAAGTGCGTTCGTTATAATCATCCACACTCAAAACTAAGCTGCTTGGAATTACCCAGTCAGGCTGGTCAAATGCCGGAATAATAGTAACATCCAACGTGCCGTTGGTCGTGGTCAACAAACTAACTGCTTCAAACGAATGTTTCAAAATTTGTTTCATACATCACTCACAATAAGTTAATGTGAAGAGGCTGCATTTGCCTTTTCACCAATATAATCTGTCAGTTTCTGTGCTAAAGCCGTTGGACTACCAATAAAACTACAATATCCTGAATCAATGATAGCCTGAGGCTGACTCGGACAGGCACTTACACTAGGATCCTGCGCCCACAATTGACTATTATTATCTTGAATGAGGTCCAAATATTGAGAGCCATCATTACCCATACCTGAAAATATAATATTAATAAGCTCACTACCATAAACATCGCTGGTATTTTTGAGAATCTGACCAATCGCGGGCTTATACTCGCCTTCCCAAGCTTGTTCTAAAAGAATAACTCGGCCTGTCGAGTCACACACAATTTGCTTATCAATAGGCGCAATAAGACACTTACCTGCTCGTAGCCGTTGCGACGATGTAATGACCTGACAATGCCAATCATTATGACGGTTGAGTATGCGTGGTAAGGTATCAATCATGGTTCTGTTAAAATGATGCGCCAATAAGATACAAACAGGCAGCTTGACTGATAAATTATCCAAAAACTCTTTGATCGCGCTAGGACCACCCATAGAAGCACCTAAAAACACCACATAATCCCAGTCTGTATCAATCTTATTGGGTTTGTGAACAGGCGTATCTATCAGCACTGGTAATTCAAGCATATGCGCAAGCTTACGCTTTAGCTTACGCTGCCATTTAGCATATTGTGTGGCTTCATTAAGATATGGTGCCTGACTAAAACCTACCAATACGGTTGCTGGTTTAGAAACAGTGGTTGCAGTCACAATACTTTCATCAAAGTCACTATCTATTAGCCATATATCAATAACTAAATCCGAGAGCACAGGTTTTTCTTGCAACTGCTCCCGTGACATACAGCCAACAAGGGTAAAGCCACAACTACGGACAGTATCAGAAAAGGCCATACGCTGATGATGCTCTTCTGCAACGACCATCACCTTGATATCAGCTTTGTCTTTATCCTTCAGTGCTAAAACACCTATATTATCCTTCATGAGTTAGACTGACCTTTTGACCCAGTATCTGTTGGATCTTACTAAGCAGCGCTTGTTCTTGGAAAGGCTTACCCATGTAATCATTCACTCCAATCTCTAGTGCACGCTGACGATGCTTTTCACCAGTACGTGATGTAATCATGATAATTGGGATATGCTGTAAGCGCTTATTGTATCTAACTTGGGTGGCGACCTCGAAACCATCCATACGTGGCATCTCAATATCTAGCAACATCACGTCGGGTATCATGTCTTGTAATATTTCAATAGCATCAACACCATCTTTCGCAACTGCCACGTTGAATCCTTGACGTTCTAAGAAGCGTGATGTCACTTTACGTACAGTAACCGAGTCATCAACCACTAAGACAGTAGGCTTAGACTCTAGGCTATTTTGTTTCACATCCTTAGTTTGCGGTATGTTTTTGACCATCTGTGCATTACGCATCAATGCAATCAGATCTAAGATCGGCATCACAGAGCCATCACCCATGATGGTCGCTGCAGAAATACCTAGTAGGTGCGATAACTGTTGTCCCAAAGGTTTTACAACCACTTCAATACGTGATCCTGCAATTTGATCAACTTGTAGGGCAATATTTTGTCCGGTACGGTTTTTAATGATGATGAGCGGTAAGCTTGTATTGGTGCTAACAACTAACTCATTTAGCTTATTACCTGACAGGATCTCATTTAAATAACGCACCCGATAATCAACATCTTCAAACGTCAACGTTGCATCACCTGACTGATAATAATCGTATAGCTTTTCTGGATTAATACGAACCACACGCTCAATCTGAACCAACGGTATCGCATAGTAACGATCTGCAGCACGAACGACCAAAGCATCAGATACGGCGACAGTCAAAGGTAAGCGCACAGTAAAGCGTGACCCTTTACCTAGCTCCGAGACCACTGATACTGAGCCGCCTAATTGACGAATCTCACTGATCACCACGTCCATGCCTACGCCGCGTCCAGAAATCTGTGTCACTTGTTTGCTGGTCGTCAATCCTGCATTAAAGATATATTGCATAATATCAAGGTCTGTGAGACTTCTATCATCTGCATCAATAAGGCCTTGAGAGATCGCTTTGGCACGAACAGCTTCTACATCAATTCCTCGACCATCATCTGATAACTGAATGACAATCTCACTACCCTCGCGATTGATTTCGAGAGTAATATGTCCACTACGTTCTTTACCTGCTTTTAGACGTGTTGAAGTATTTTCGATACCATGATCGACAGCATTACGAAGCATATGCTCAAGTGGAGATGTCATACGCTCTAGAATGGTTCTATCCATCTCGTCTTCAGCGTTGATAATCGTTAACTCAACAGACTTGTTCAATTCATTAGCAGTCTGGCGTACGATACGTTCAAGGCGCGGAGTCAAACGCGTAAACGGTACCATACGTGAGTGCATCAGACCATCTTGCAACTCAGTTTGCGTGCGTGATAGTTGCAATAAAAGACTTTCACTATCACGAGTCTTTTCTAATAGTGTTTGATTAATATCGATCAAATCCGATGCTGACTCTGTCAAAGATTTTGATAGCTGGTTCAAAGAGGAGTATTGATCCATTTCTAGAGGGTCAAAACCTTCATTCTGAATAAGTTCGTCATCTATTTGAGACAAGATTTGCGCTTCAAGCTCAATTTCCATTCGGCGTAACTGATCAGCCAGTCGCTGTACTGTCGTACCCATCTCTTCGAGGCTGTTAGTCAAACTACTCATGCCCATATCGATATGAGCACGGTTAATGGCGGACTCACCAGACAAGTTGATCATATGCTCAACTAAGCCCCCTGAAATACGAATCATCTCGCTATTACCAACACTCCGATCTTCTTCATTCGTATTGATAAGCATAGATGGTATTTCACTGATATCTTCTGCCAGATATTGTGAATCCTGCTTCTCTCTAGCAATCAAGAGTGTTTCACGTTGTGCTTTTAGAGATTCTTTAGGTACTTGCTTTAAGCTGTCAGGGTTTTTACTAAATTGCTGCAATGCTTCAATTAGTAATGCCGGCGTTGGCGGATTGACTTGTTGTCTAAGCACAGAAACTGCATCAGCTAACCAATCATGACTGGCAACCAGTAACTCTAATACTTTTTTAGTAGTCGGACGGCGGTTATCAACAAAGTCTTTATAAACCGATTCCATCTCATGCGCCAGATCTGCGATACCAGTAGCAGAAACCATTCGCGCACCACCTTTGATGGTATGCAGGTCACGCTGTAATGCTTGTAGTGCTGTTTTATTTCCTGTGTTTTCTAAGAATAGTTGTAGATACTTATTACGATTAGTAAGCTCTTCTGCTTCTTCTAAGAATACCGCTAATATATCAGGGTCTGGTAAACCATTAGCCCATGACTGCTTAATCATGCGATCCAGGCTTAAGCCATCTAATACTTCATCGCTACTGTTGTTCGTATTTTGGTCAACAGTGTTTTGTACCTCAGGTTCAAAATGATTTTTGGGTACAGGGACGGTCAGCTCTACCGCTTCTGGCAGGCTTTGTGCTTTTAAAAGCTGTTGTAACTGCTCAATGAGTTCTGAGGCAAAAAAAGATTTTTTATAACTCACAATATGCATCACTTGCAATGACATTGTGTCTTGCACTATCTGCATAATATCGAGCCACTGAGTGGTTGGTATTCGTCTGTTTTCTACAAAGGCTTCATAGACACTTTCAGCTTCGTGGGTCAGATCACCAATACTACGGATACCTGCCATCCGTGCGCCGCCTTTGATAGTATGCAAATGACGTTGCAACACTTTCAGTGCGTTAACATTACTAATATCCGAACGCCATTTATTGAAACTTTCGTCTAATGCAGCATCAAGCTCCTGCGCCTCTTCTAAAAAGATCTCTAAGAGTTCCGCATCAGTATCAATAGACTCAAGTTGCAACTCGGGTGCTGAGATGGCTCGAACCACAAAATCATCTTCAACTTCACGACTGTTATCTGCTTGACAAATACTCTGCAAGTCAGCAAGAACCTGTTGATCGATTTTTAATGATGTACTACCTGCCAATGCATCGAATAAGCCAACTAACTGAGCATGACCAGTATGCAAGATTGCTTGGTTATCTGCATCTCTTGCTTTTTCAGGATTGTCATTTAAGTAACCATAAGCGTTACCTAACGCATTGAGAATGGAAGTGAATTTTGGAAATTCTTGCGCTTTCTTAGCTAAATATTTTATTTGTGATAGTTGCTGCTCTATATATCCCTCAATATCAGCTATTTCAGCTTGATTAAGCGCATCATCCAGTTCCCATTGAGCATCCAATAATTCATCAATATTATTATCTAAGAGCTTCGCTATCGTTGGTTTATTATCAGATAGGACTTTAGTATCAGAAGCGATATCTTGCTCATCAAGCATCGCTTGCAATGATGCTATCTCTTGATCTTGTTGGTTTGGTATATCTTCTGCTAAGATATGTTTCGATTGAACATTTTTCTTATAGCTATTTAGATAACTATAAATCAGTGTAGATGACTTGGCTAAGGCCTCTAAGTGCTGAGCGTTCATAGCCTTATCTTGCTGTTGTAATAACTCTAAACTGTGCTCTATAGTCGCACTCACTTCACTAATGGCAGCAAGAGCTCTAGAGCCAGAAGAACCTCTTAAAGTATGAAAAGCACGGACAATATCATCCGTTACTTCAACATGAGATTCACCTTGATGTTCATCGACGAATTGGTCAACTTTTTGCAATAATCCCTCTGCTTCATCGATAAATATCTCACAAAATACTTTTTCTTCATCGCTTTGAGGTGCCAAAACAATAGAAGCCTCTGCAATCATTTCATTCACAGAATTGATTGTTTCCAGCGTAGCATCTATCCTTTCTTCGCCATTATTTTGGTTAAGGTTGTCCTCTTCTAAATCAGACGGTAACAATGATTCCTGCGTGGTTTTGGCAGCAGATGTATTTGACAATGTGTCATTATGATATAAATCAGAGTAACTGAAGTCATCACCATGCTGTTTACTATAAGCATTTGCACAGGCAATCCAGAGCGGTAACATACTAGGGTAATCTTGACGATTATTTTCGAATACTAGCAACATCGAAGGATAGGCTGCTAATACATCTCCAACCAGCTTTCTCATATCTACTGAGGCAGCGATACTATTATCCAAGATGCGATTAAGCATGTTTTCTATCGCCCAAGCCAACTCAGCAGTGTAGTTAGCACCTACCATACGGCCCGAACCTTTTAAGGTATGAAAACCGCGGCGGATATCTGCCAATCCACTTAAATCAGTTATTGACAGGCACCAGTTTTCATATAAAGGTAAGATTTCAACCAATACTTCATTGGCCTCTTCTATAAATATCTCTTTAATATCTGGATCTGCATCATTAGCATCAGCAGCCAACTGTTCTGGGGTCTGCATAAATGGTACGAGTACCGATGGAATCTCGATATCAGACAGTGATGCGCTCATATCTCTACTGTCACTGTCATCATTTATTTTTTGAGATTCATCAGTCGTGTCATTATCAGTTACTAACTCAGTATCATGAACTGTTACGCTTGCTTCTTCTTTTAAGCTACTTTCTGATGCAGAATCGACTGACTCAGGTTCAGGTAGACCTAACCCGCTATTAATTGGTTGCTGCGTCATTAAGTTATGGCTTTTTAGCATAATAATAGCAGGATCAAAGCTTGGTACTTGTTCCGCTTCAAAATCTGTGACCAATACTGGTAAAATTTTTGCCGTTTCCATTACTAGGCTGACGACATTATCGGTTACAGGTAATGTCTTATCTAACAAACGATTAAGCAGGTTTTCGATTGACCACGCCATCTCACTGATACTGAAGGCGCCAACCATACGGCCTGAACCTTTTAAGGTATGGAAACCTCTACGCACTTCGGTAAGTGGTGTAAGATCTTGCGCATCTTGCTCCCAAATGGGTAGGAAGTCCTCCAGATCAGTGATTACCTCTCCCGCCTCCTCAATAAAGATATCCCTGATATCTGCATCCATCTCAAACTCATCAGGCTTAACTTGCTCTCTTACTGCTGCTAACGCCTCACTCTCTATGTTATCAACTGCCGTGTCCTCTAGCTGTTGCGTCATCTCATCATCTTCATTAGAGTCAGTCACAGCTTCATCTTGAATATTCTGTTCACTAGCAGGGGCAATTTCACCACTATCATCGTAACGCAGTACATTGGTTGCCGCTGGTTTTTGAGTAAGAAAAGTATCATTGACCGTATCTGGTGCTGCAATATAATCATTAAGCAGCTGCGTCGCTTTGGCTGTATATTCATTTGCCTGAGTGAGTAGCTTTTGATCAAAGACTTGCTGCGCAAGGTAATCAAGTAACAACTCAATAGAGGTCAACCCTTCAGCCACTGCCTGTGTTACATCCCAACTAAGCGCCTCAATCTCATGATCCACCAATTGTGTAAATATATTAGACAGCGTGTTAATGGTTTCACGTACCTCTGGCACACCCATATCAGAAAAAGCGTCACCAATACTAGAAAAATGGGTAGCAGTAGGCAATAAATGGCTGTCTTGACGCTGTACATAATCATTGAAGCTTTGCTTGACGTCTTCTACTGCAGTACGCAGCTCACGCAAATCACTATTAGCAGTGCTCGTAACCTGATAACTGTCAGACGGTGTATCAGTATTATTAAGCGTGTCAGGCAATGTGACAAAGGAAGCTGCATCTCCTATCTTAAGAGATATTGTCTGTTCAGTATTATAAATGGCGTTATATAACTCTTGCAGCTGCCGCTCAATTTGCCACTTGCCTTGTGTAAAGCCATTCTCTGATGAGAGTACATCCTCGATATTAGTAAGAATTGACTCCACTTGTCCCACATAATATATCCAACCTCGACGCTCAAGCTGACGTTGAATTTTTTGTAAGTGGTTTAGCAGTGTGTCTGGCTTATCCAAGTTAAAGATAAGCATTTCCAGTTCACTAAGTATTCGCGGTAAAAAACGTGGTGCTGTACCTGTATTTTGCAATAAGTTATTTAGTATAGACTGAGTGGTTTCGTTACTTTGTGCAAGACTACTTAATTCAAAGTAGACTCTAATAATTAGATTTCTGATAGCGGTTACTGACAGTTCAGCTTGCTCAACACGAGACTCTATCACTTGTTCCAACTGACTTAGCACTGGTGCATAATGCTCAGGTAACGGGGTATCGTTATCAGCAAGATCGTTTAACCACAAGTCGGTTAAATACCAAAGTCGTTGTACGTCTTCGTCTTGAGCAGTTTGCCATAAATACTGGCTAACGCATCCTAGTACTGTTAATACAGAAGATTGGTTCGTATTGGCCACCAACAGCTCTCGTACTTGCTGTCGCCAAACCAATAATAACTGTTGATAATGATGATGAGCCAAAGGTGTAGTAATGTTACTGACTGGAACCATTACGTCTATACTATCGATAACATTATCATCGACGGCATTATTATTTGAACCCTCATGCTGATGTCTACCCACAAGGCTTACCGATGGCTCTATGACGACCCCTAGCGCTGACAATGCTTGATCAAGATCATTAGCAGCGTTATTAATTAACATCGTATTGTAGCTACTGGTACGCAAGTATTGATTCAGCTCACACTGTAGCAATCTATGCGCAAACTGACCGATACGGCGGTTGCTGACAGAAATACCATCATGATCACTTGCTTCTACCAGTGAACTCAACTTATTGGCAAGATCGGCTAACAAAGGAAGACGAATCATAGTCAGCGCACCGCTAACCTGATGATAAGACTGCACCATCTGCTCACTATCAGTGTTGCCGTTATCTAACTGCCAGCCATTAAATACCTGTGATAACTGCTGATTAAACAGTGGTAACAACCACTCAAGCGTCACTATGTCATTGGGCTGGTTTTTCATAGGGTTATCCTAACTCGTCTAAGCACTAATTTAGGCATTGATTTTCTGCCACACATTAACCTGTGGGTGCGCAATACGGCGCATATTTGAAGGACGCCAAAATAGCGCCTCACCTGGAGCCAATATAATGTACCCACCTAACACGCACTGCTCTGATAGCCTCGCTAAAATGTCACGCTGATCAAACTTGCGAAAATAGATCAACATATTTTGGCAAATTATGATCTGCTGAAGGTGCGAGGTAGGTGGGGTTTTTTCCATAATATTATGTAAAGCGAAACTAACGTTTTGTTGCAAACTTGGTGCTATCTGCCAGTGTGCTTGATGACTTGTTGTCGCTTCATTAGTTGTGGCCGAATCACAAACATTCGGCTTTCTAATCACACTATTCTCATACAATGGTTGAACAAACTGCTGATAACTAGGAGGTATCAATAACTTTTGTCTATTATTATAGTACCCTAGTTCTGCATTTATAATAGCTTGTTGGCTAACATCAGTACCTAGTATTACGTGATTTTTCAATTGCTGTGCAGCTAAACTCATAGCCAATGACCATACTTCTTCACCACTTGCACAACCAACACTCCAAATTCGAAACAACTCATCAGAAGTATTGACAACACCACTATTACCGCCTGATGCAATCCTTAATCGCTGATTGTCTAATGCACATTTTTTGACAAATTCTATAGAAGGCATATAACGGAAAAATCGACTTTCATGAATCAATACGTTATCTAATAGCTGTTGACGCATCTCATTATTTTTTGGTAGCTGATTCCATAGTTTTTTAGCAGTCAACCCATAGGATAATGCAGTATTATCAATCGCATTGATCAACCATTTCCGCTGAACATTGGGTAGCACAAAACCGATCTCTTGCTCTATGTATCGTTGCCACTGCTGCACATCAAGACTATCGTCTTGCGACGATGCATTAACTAGTGTTGGCTTGATACTCTCAGTAACATTGCCACCCATTTGAATAAATTTATCCACGTCACCTGCTATAGTTACTGCTACAAAATCACTATTCGCACAGCATTTTAATTAACATATGAATATGAAGTATGATAAGTCCTCTAACACTCACTTAATGCTAGAGCCTATCATTGCACATCTACTTATAATGTTTATTCTGTATCTGATGTTTCGCCATCTAACGACTCATCATCATCTGATATTTTAAAGCCAGTCACAGACTCTTGAAGCGCTGCTGCCATTTCACTCAACTCACCAATAGAACGTGCAGTTGCCATCGTACCAGATGAAGTTTGCGACGTAATATCTTGAATGATATTCATCGTGTGAGAAATATGGCCTGCAGACTCAGCTTGTTGTAAAGCCGCATTTGAGATGTTTTGAATCAAGTCAGCCAGCGTATTAGAAACGCTCTGTACTTCTTCTAGTGCTTCACCAGCATCTTTAGCTAATCGAGCACCACGTACAACTTCAGAAGTCGTTGATTCCATTGACACAACTGCTTCATTAGTATCTGCCTGAATGGTTTTTACCAATGTTTCAATCTGTTTGGTTGCATTGGCTGAACGTTCAGCAAGACGTTGAACCTCATCAGCAACAACCGCAAAGCCTCGACCTGCTTCACCAGCCATCGATGCCTGAATAGCAGCGTTTAATGCCAAAACGTTAGTCTGGTCAGCAATGTCATTAATCAAACTAACGATATCACCAATCTCTTGCGAAGACTCACCAAGACGTTTGATACGTTTTGATGTCTCTTGAATCTGATCACGAATAACGTTCATACCTTCAATAGAACGCTGTACAACATCTGCGCCGTTATAAGCAATAGCAACTGAACGCTGAGCAACTGTCGCAGATTCCGAAGCGTTATTTGACACTTGGTCAATTGATATCGTCATTTCATTAATAGCGGCTGATACACCAGCAATTTCTTGTGCCTGATGCTCAGATGCCTCAGCAAGCTCAACCGCATTCATCTGCGTCTGATCTGAAGACTGCGAAACACGGTCAGCGGTATTGTTAATAACCAGTACCAATTGGCGCAATTGGTCAATCGCAAAGTTCACTGAGTCAGCAATAGCACCAGTAAAATCTTCTGATACAGTTGCATTAACGGTCAAATCACCTTCTGCTAAATCGCCTAATTCATCAAGTAAGCGCAAAATAGCTATCTGGTTACGTTCGTTCTCTTCTTGAATTTGACGTGCTCGTTCAGACTCTGTTTCTGCTTCTTGACGACGACGCAACGTTTCTTTTTCAATAAGTAATCGTTCTGATCCACCGCGCTGTTTCAGTAGCTGATACGACGCAAATAAGATTCCTAATACACCTATCACAAATACAACTACTGGCAAGACAACAGACTGATTAAAATCAGGGAAATATTGACTCACTGATGATAAGGAGCTGCCCAACCAAATCAAACAAGCCACACTTATCGAAGCAAAAAGTACTAATAATAATTTCCACTCACTATTAGCATCTTTGCTAAGTGCTGCTGTATTAAGCGTACCAGCTGCAGGGTTTTTTATAACATCACTCATCGTGCGTATTCCTTTCAAACAATCATCAAAGTCTGATCTTGATTGACTTTGACAATCTTATTGTTATAAAAACAACAGTGATTAACAAAGCCTGTGTGAATGTTGACATCCAACCGTATTCTGTCATTCGCTACTATGTCATCATAGCGCTAACAGCCAGATATCTGTTATTAATAACTATACTGCAGCATCAGTATACTGCTTGTCTTGTGCGAGTAAACTTGGCATGAAAACATACCAGTCTTGCTCATCTTTAAAAAACTTACCATGATTATAAGGGGCAAAGGGCGAGTTAGGCTCAATTGCCTCTGCCCTGTATTGGTCATGTGTAAACTGCTCAATACCAATAACATGATCTACTACCAGACCCGAAAAAAGATTGTCATGATCGATGACAATAACTTTGCGTTGGCTCATTTGCGTCAAACGACTAGGGACCTGCAGAAACTTGGATAAATCTGTTATGGGCAGTAGCCGTCCACGAATATTGGCGATACCTAGCATCCAAGGCTTTACTAAAGGCAAGCTAGTATACTCTGGCATGGCTAATACTTCTGATATCTGACCCATTGGTGCAACTAAGCGTTGTCCACCAATTTCAAACACCACACCTTGCCAGTCATACTCTTGTCCACCGCGGCGACCACTTTTGCGCGCACGTGCTAAATCTGCTAGACGCAGAAGCTCAATAAACCCTCTGGAAGCCACAAGCTACTCCGTTACTTTGCGAATGATATCAACCAAGCTATTCTCTTCAACCGGTTTGTTCATATATTCTTTAGCGCCTTGGCGCTTGCCCCAAACTCTATCTGTTTCCTGGTTTTTGGTACTGATCATAATCACAGGGATATGAGCAGTGGTTTTACCACGAGTAATTTTTCTCGTGGCTTGAAAACCATTCATTTCTGGCATAACCACATCCATCAAGATGACATCTGGCAGGTGATCGGCAGCCATTTGACAACCTTGCTCACCATTTGTCGCTTCTAAAATTTGAAAGCTATGTCGAGCAAGCATATCGCGAAACTTCGCCATCTCAGATGGTGAGTCGTCAATGACCAAAACAGTAGTCATAGAAATTTCCTTTATTTTCGAATAATACCCAAAAGGATATGTTGTTATATTATTGATACAACCCGAGTAAAATCATTTACCAAAAATAGTAGTATTCATTTCTCAACAGTTGTTATTGAATATTGAGCAATTATTGTAAATTGTCACTCATATTAGGTTTTTAAATCTATCAACCCAGCCTCAAAAAATTGCAAAAATCATACCAACTAAAATCGTATATCCAGATTTTCACTTACAAAGGTACATATTCCATGGCTATTATTAGCAATTTTTGTACTAACGGTATTGATTGATTGCCTCAAACAGCTCGTCTTTGCTGAATGGTTTCGTTAAATATTCGTCAGAACCAACAATACGACCACGCGCTTTATCAAATAAGCCATCTTTAGATGACAACATAATTACTGGTTTGTTTGCATAGTCAGGATTGTTTTTTATCAATGCACAAGTCTGATAACCATCTAAACGTGGCATCATAATATCAACAAAAATAATATCTGGGTTGTTATCAACAATCTTTGCTAAAGCATCAAAGCCGTCAATAGCAGTCACTACTTCGCAACCAGCTTTTTGTAGCAGTGTTTCCGCAGTACGGCGAATGGTTTTTGAGTCATCAATTACCATCACTTTCAAACCATCAAAATCATTTTCCATTATCATTGTCCTATAAACGACTATTTATTCGTAATACTATCTATCAACACAAGACGTCAACGTGTCATACCATTTATTATTGGATTGATACGAGCCGCTAATTTTGTGTTGCCATGTGTTATGACAGTGAACCTACCATCTGTCAACATTTACCTATTAAACATGCTATCAGCATAGGTTACTATACGCACTTTTTTATTAATAAGCTTACAAAATCGTTCCTAATTTTTAGCTTTTTGAACAGACAGTTTTGTCTGACTTTAACGGTTAAAAATCCGGATTGTTTTGATTTCACCAAAAGCACGTCCCTACTGACCATGATAATTGCTATCTGAGCATAGAAAGTTCAAATCAGAATAATCATCAACTTCATGATATTTCTACATTATATAGAAACGATAAAAATATTGCTGAATAATCTTATATTGTAATAAATATGTATCAAACTTTCTCTATACTAAAGTTGTTTTTAGCACAATTATCGGCCCGTTTCCAGTCATAATCGAATCAATATTCAAACTGACTGGTAATATAAAAGTGTATCTGAAACGCTATTACTGTTATTTTTGATACTTATTTATTTTAATTGCCATATATTCATAAGTCTAGATAAGTGTTTAATGATCATTTCACCTCTATACAATTCACTATATAATAAAATAATGATTACTAAGGTGAGTGTTATGACAGCTTCCAGAATATTGAAAACCAGTAGCTACTTATCAGGCGTTTTGCTGCTTATTGCCTGTCAGCCGCCTCTACCTGTTGATGAGAATACTGCCGACGAAGACAGTACAGTAGTAGATGCGCCAGTGGTCATCACCAATGATAGCGTAACCATCACACCTGACCATATTTTAAGCATAAAATCCTCACGTTACCAGCCCAGTCTTGGCTTACAAGGTAAGATCAAACCTATAAGACAAACCACATTCATCACAGCATACCCAATCAACGTAGAAAAAGTATTAGTTACTAAAGGTCAATGGGTAGAAAAAGGTACGCCGTTACTCATTGTTCGACGTCTAAACACAGAAGCACAAACAGCGAACTTACCCAATACATCAGAAGAGTCTGCCTCACAATCAGATAACTCTGAACAAGAGACTCCCATTCAGCATACCGAGTTGACTAGCGATACAGCTAATATCAAACCAAAAAATACTGAAAGTACCGATGCAAACGTGACACGTGCAGAGACTACGACAAATAATAGTGACACAACCGAAAAGAGTAACCCCGTTGATACAGAAAGCCCGGCAACAGCGAACTCAGCGATAGAAGTAGATAATGCCGACATCAACGCTCATGATAAGCAAATAAATAGTAATAACAGCCCAAAACGCTCACAAAATCAGTACGGCTTAACGACTGTTTATGCTAGTTTTTCAGGGCGCGTAGAAGACCTATATGCCAAAGTAAATCAAACGCTAAAGGCTCGAACGCCGCTGCTAACGTTTAACGATGAAACTCATTTATACTTTACATCAATCCTACCAGTCCAAGCTGAACCGCAGCTTTCAGTAGGCCAGACGGTCAATTTCACTGTTGAAAATATGTCAGAAAAATTTACTGGACAAATCAGTAAACTAACCATAACCAGTCAACCAAAAAAACTCTTAGTTAATGTAGATGTGATTGATAACGAAGTAGGTAGTGATAAGTTATCATCTAATATGAAAGCAACAGGACGAGTTAATTATGGTCAAATAGATGTAGGTACTACTGTGCCTAAGCGTGCCCTGCACGATGTTGACTTGACAGAATTACAAACGCCACCATATAAACCACTTATGCCATTAACTGCTAATGTTTGGATTATTGGACAAGATCAACGATTGCAGCAACAGCCTATTGAAGTGGTCGAGTATAATCCTGATACCAACCAATATTTGATTGCAGGCATTAGTAATGACAGTTTGATTTGTCTGGCTGACTTACCGGTGAGCTCAAATGGCAAGATAGTCAAGGTTTCATAGTCTTCAACACAGACTGTTACATTGTATAGAAACATTAACAAAGTCTATCTTGTTTTGTAACAGCTTAATTAGGCAATATAGCCATATGTCATAGAGCATTATATTTTTTTCAATCTTAGAGGCTTAACGGTTTGCATCCTTGAACATTTAAACATCATTGATGTATTGATCATAAGTAATACATGACAGCACGTTAGACTTTTTACGAACCATAACAACAACTAGAGGACAACCCATGAGTAAGCAAATTTTATTGATTGAAGACGATCCTGATTTAGCCGAGTTGATCAGTGACTACCTAACGATGAATTATTACGATGTACATCATGCAGGTCTTGGTCAAGAAGGACTTGACTTATTAGACACTAAAGAACGCGATATAGACTTGGTTGTCCTTGATTTGATGCTACCTGATATGGATGGTATGCAGGTGTGTCAAAAAATTCGTGGTAATAAGAATAACATGACCAATAAAATCCCAATTATCATGCTAACAGCGAAAGGAGATACGACAGATCGCGTATTAGGTCTTGAGATGGGTGCTGATGATTATATCGCTAAACCTTTCGAGCCACGTGAACTACTAGCACGTATTCGTGCAGTGATTCGTCGCCACGAGCAACCCAATCAAGCAGACAGTCAGTCAGACAGTTTAACTTTCGGTCGTTTAAGTGTGTTCCCTGATAGTCATGAAGTAACCATCGATGACGAGCCTGTACGTTTGACAACGCATCAATTTCAATTACTGCATTACTTTGCTACTCACTCTGGTAAAGTACTAAATCGCGAGCAGCTTTGGCAAGCCATGCCAAATGATGATAGCTCAGACAACATCGATCGTGCTATTGACGTCCATATTTCAAGACTACGAGCTTTGATTGAAGACAATCCACGCCAACCAAAACGCATTATTACAGTACGCGGTGTTGGTTATCAATTTGCCACCGATCAAGTTTGATCATCGTAAAAAACAGCTAACCAATCGAAAAACAACCATGCTATTTGATTTGTAGGTCAAATAGCATGGGTCGATATAAGCGTCTAATAATAGAGATGGTTTAATGCAGCAATTGGGTTTTCGTTCCGTATTTGCCAAGTTATTTGCCAGCGTCATGCTAGCACTTACGCTATTTGCAGTCGCTATGGTGCTATTAGCGCAGCTTGTGCATGACAAAGATGCAAGTATTCGCTCAGAAGTATTAGCCACACAAATTTTGGGACAAATAGACCCATTTTTGCATGAGCTCAATAACTCTGTTAGCCGAGACAATCGCTTACAGTCCCGCTTCATGCTGGCAGTGGTCAAAAAAAGCTTTGATATTTTTGATGAGTCATTGCAAGCCAAGATGGGCTTATATGACAGCCAAGGTCGCTTGTTGATGCAAACAGATAACAGTGATTTACCACTAGAGCTGCCACCTCCTCCTTCTTTGTTATCACGTGCTTTTCCCTCATTTGCAGAAAAAGCTCCTACTCAACAAGCTCAAGTTTATAGCAGCACTGGCTATACCCTGTTATATGAATCACGCTTACCTCCAAAAAAACCCGTACTCTCTTCTGCACTGAATTTGTTCACTGGTACATTACTACTGCTATTCATCATGGCGGGCGTATTATGGTGGATTGCTCGTACCATTACTTGGCGCATCAATCAAATGAGCCAGCAAATGACACAATTGGGTGATGGTGACTTTACGGTACGAGTTAATGTTAGTGGTAATGATGAAATCACTTCATTGGCATGTGGATTCAATCAAGCCGCCCAAAAAATCGAACAGCTCATCGATGCCAATAATTTACTACTAGCACATGCCTCTCATGAGCTACGTACGCCCATTACTCGTATTCGCTTACAGATCGAAATGATGGATATGCTCACTAATGCTTTACCATCTGACACAAAAGCAAAATTTGATAAGCGGGCTCAGGCAGTCAATCGTGACTTATCAGGACTTAACGATTTGGTAGAGAGCATCCTATTAGTCAGCCGTATGGATGCAGGTCACGCTTTACAACAAGTTGAACGTTTAGACTTATACGACCTAGTCAATCAAGAGCGCCAACACTATCCTGAAGCTACGTTAATTGGTGAGCATGTTACTATTGATGGGCAAGCAGCGATGCTGACTCACTTAATTCGTAATCTATTGACCAATGCAATGCTGCATGGCAAACCACCTGTAACGGTATTATTGTACGGTGTGCAGATGATTGATGAGGCTGGCATCATTCCTGATTATCTGTTACAAACAGTGCTTTGTGATGGCTTCATTGATTGTAATGGTGTGGATTTTGAATCTTATGATAAGCCACTTGATACTAATGACGGCAGTGTACAAAATACTGTGCCGCTAAATAATACATCAACCACTAGTGACAACGGCAACACTGAAACAACAGATTCGATCGCTACACTACCCGCACCACTTATTTATAAAAATGGTGAAACTATTGTTGCCGATACTGATACCGATGCCGCAGATCATGAGGCTGAGGTAGCGTTATTAGGCAGTCGCACTAACAAGGATACATCTGAGACAAACGCTACTAAAAATTTAGCCACTCATGAAAACACATCGAGTACTATTAATGAACCTTTATTGAGCGCTAATTATCATCGCTTTACCAATGAATTGACTGCTAAGATTAAAAAATCTATTTGGAAGGCTGTTCCTGATACTCAAGATAGCTCAACAAACAAAAACGTTAAAAACAAAAAATCTGATGAAGCAATTATTGAGTCAACCGTTAACAGTAATAGCCCTAAAAATAGTACGAATACACAAGACGACTCTAAAAACAATGCTCCCAACACTACTGAGGCTTTAAACACTCCGCGTAAAGAAGGCTTATTTGCCAAACACATGAAAAAAGCCAAAGCAGAACCTGTACATCCCCTACCAAAATATGCAGTTTTGTCAGTCATTGATGAAGGTACAGGTATTCCGGAAGACAAACGTGAAGAAGTATTCAGTCCATTTGTGCGTTTACAGCAAAAAAATAAAGGCTCTGGTCTTGGTCTATCTTTGGTATCACAAATTGTTACTGCCCATCAAGGACGCATCCTCACCGATACCTTGAATGGTCATACTAGATTTTTAGTTATCATACCCGTTAAGCATGACCCAAATTACCAACAGAACGATTAAGGTGTATCTCCCATTCACTCGATAGTCATCTAAATGGGCTAAAAATAGCTAAACCTTGCCAAACATCGTCAAATAACTGGTCAATATCCAGATACCATTTTCGCTATTTTGCTTGTTTGACGATCATTTTTATCACTATTTTTGAAATGAACGCTTTGGCCAATCACGCTATTACCTTGATAGCATGTGTTACCCACTGGCAGAATCTTAGCTTCAGTGTTCAACGATCCTCAATACTATTATGACTGGCTAATAGCTACTGTTCATAAGCCTGTCACGGATGCGCATATCCAAAGTGCCTAATAATATGCTATATTAACGCCCCTTATTATAGGGTTGTTAACAGTTGTTTTTTTAATTGGCTTCTTAAGTAGCAAGTAGAAGCAAAACAACACGTTCATGACTATTAAAAAATTATTAAATTTTGAGCCCTCCATGAATGACATGATTGTCTTAAACGATGTGACCAAAAGCTTTTTAAGCGACCGATCAATCAAGGACAAAAACGGCAAACCACATTGGTTTACTGCTGTCGAGCCAACGTCACTGTCTATCCAACAAGGTGAAATATTTGGCCTAATGGGCTACTCTGGTGCCGGAAAGTCCACCTTATTGCGTCTGATTAATATGCTCGAACGTCCAGATTCAGGTCAAGTCATCATCGATGGTACCGACTTAACGACTTTGTCTGCCAGTGAGCTACGTATCGCTCGTCACAATATCGGTATGATATTTCAGCAATTTAATCTCATGTCTAACCAGACTGTATTTGACAACGTAGCATTTAACTTAAAAATTTCTGGTTATCCAAGTCGTGATATTCATAAACGTGTGATGGAATGCCTAGCGATTGTAGACTTAACCGACCGTGCTGGCCACTATCCTGCTCAGCTATCAGGTGGACAAAAGCAACGTGTTGGTATTGCCCGTGCCATTGCGCCAAGTCCAAAAGTACTACTAGCCGATGAGCCCACCAGTGCGCTTGATCCTGCAACGACCCGCAGCTTACTGACTTGCTTACGTGATATCAATGAGAAGCTTGGTGTGACCATTGTCATCGTAACCCATGAGATGAGTGTCATTCGTAGACTCTGTGATCGCGCAGCATTACTGCATCAAGGGAAACTATTGGAAGTGGCAAACGTAACAGAAGGTCTGATTGAAGCAACCACCACAATTGGCCAAGGCTTAGTGCACGAAGACTAATGAGAGGCAGGAGAAATAAATATGTTAACTGATAGTGGATTATCCGCCTCTATAGACAAACTGTTGGCTCTGCGCAAAGAAATTATCGATGCCTTTATCGATACCTTTATTATGCTTGGTATATCCACAGCAGTAGCCATAATTATTGGTGGGCTGTTTGGGGTATTCTTGTTTTTATCCAGTGATCGACAGTTTTTGCAAAATAAGACACTATATGGTGTGCTAGGTGGCATTACCAACTTTATGCGTGCTTTCCCATTTGTCATTTTAATGATTGCCATGAGTCCTTTTACAAAAGCGATTGTAGGCACAGGCATCGGCCCTATAGCTGCATCGCTGGTATTGGCCATTGCTGGTTCGTTTTATTTTGCCCGTTTGGTCGAGCAAAACTTACGTGAGGTACCACGCGGTATTATCGAAGCCACCGAATCTATGGGAGCCCGTCCTTTTACTATCATTAAAGTCCTACTTAATGAAGCTCGCTCAGGACTGGTGCTGTCAGTGACGATTCTTTGCATCAGCCTACTCTCTTACTCAGCAGCGGCTGGTATGATTGGTGGTGGTGGTTTGGGTGATTTGGCCATTCGCTACGGCTATTATCGTTATCAAACTGAAGTAATGATATTTATCGTGATTGTCCTTTCAATCATGGTGATTTCTATTCAAGCCACTGGTAACTGGTTGGCTACTCGTTTGGATAAACGCTAAAACCTTTATCCAAAAATAGAATAGTGTCAGAGTAAGGGCCATCTGAGCTAATGCTAATATGAATAATATTCAAGGTTTGATGCCAATTTATCCTAAGCAAAAAGCTTGACTTTGTTACTGAGACCCTTTAATTTTGTTACTAACTTAACAGCCGTTAACTCAGCAGCATTACTATTGATAATGTTGCTTTTTTAATGGTCGCTATTTAACCTTTTACATCATACCTTTATTAAGGAAATTCAATGAAATTAACAGATATCAGCCGTCAGTTGGCCACAGCATTTGCGGCAGTTGGCGTATCAAGTCTAGTCTTAGTTGGCTGTAGTAATTCATCAGCGCCAGAAGCGAGTCAAGAAGCGGTAACCGAAGGTTCAACAGCAGAAACTGCGGCAAATGACATCGATCCTGATCATACAAAAATCATTATCGGTACGACCGAAGGTGATTTTGCTGACATGGTACGTAACCAAGTAAAAGGCTCGCTTGAAGCACAAGGCTACGAAGTTGAGCTGATTCCATTTACTGATTACGTACGCCCTAACTTGGCATTGGCTGAAGGTGACTTGGACATCAACATCTTCCAACATAAGCCTTATCTTGATAACTTCAAAGCAGAAAACAATCTTGATTTGGTCGAAGTCTTCCAAGTACCAACCGCACCACTTGGTATCTACTCAGGTAAAAAGACCTCTTTTGATGACGCTTATAAAGGCATGAGTGTCTCTGCACCAAACGATCCAAGTAACTTTGCGCGCGCTTTGGTTATGATGGATGATCTTGGTTGGATTAAACTAAAAGATGATATCGATCCACTAACAGCTTCAAAATCTGACATCGCTGATAACAGCAAATACGATATCGATATCATTGAACTAGAAGCCGCTCAGTTACCACGCGCCCGTGACGAAGTAGACTTTGCCGTCATCAACGGTAACTATGCAACAGATGCTGGCATCGATCTGACCGAAGCGCTGTTCCAAGAACCTAGTTTTGCTTATGTCAACTGGTCTGCTATTAAATCTGCTGATACTGGCAAAAAATGGGTCGAGGACGTTACCAACGCTTATAACTCAGAAGCCTTTAAAAAATATGCTCATGAGACTTTCCCAGGTTATAAATATCCAAAAATTTGGGGTGCTGACGACAGTGCACATGCTGAAGGTGATGAACACGAGCACGAGCACGAACATGCAGAAACAGACGCAGCTGCCCAGTAAGTAAGCACGTATTTAGATGATAAAAAATAGCTATTTTAAATAGACAAATCATCTTTACGCTTAAATAAAAAAAGCCCATTACTTAAAATAATGGGCTTTTTTTGGTCTGATTTTTAAGGAGAATGACGTTACAGCCTGTTAGTCCTTTGTAGGAAACCGTCACTCGCTCTTTTACTTCGTGCTGATTTTTTTTATAGTAGATACGCTTAATAACAAACTATGGTGGTGTATCAAAAAGTATGCTGGAGTAATAAAAGAAGGGTGACAGCCGAAGCAAGATG
>NZ_JBQSXG010000003.1:0-57925 GCF_052378005.1 Psychrobacter sp. AOP31-B2-9 | reverse complement strand
AGTTAATTAAACCCCGCCCTAGCACAGACTCTTACAAAACCCTCTCAATCCTTTCATGATTTTTTATTATGATAAGAGGGTCAAGCGCGTAAAAACAATTTTTGCGCGCTTATTTCTCAAATCAATATATTGTTAATATTAGGATATCTATATCTATGTCAAATACTGAATCAGCTACCGATAATCATAATGATTTTGTCATTGATCAGCCAGAGAGCAGTGTAATCACTACTGGTGTGCAGCCAATTTCAGCTCAGACGACAGGCTTTACTTTTAACCATACGATGCTACGGGTAAAAAACCCTGCCAAATCATTAGCCTTTTACACAGGCGTTATTGGTATGACGTTGCTTGCGGTCAAAAAGTTCCCTGATATGGGTTTTGATTTATACTTTTTAGCCAAATTGACAGAAAGCGAGCGTGAGAATTTGCCAGCTGGTGATGATTTAGAGATTTTTGCATTCCGTCAACGTGGTATTTTAGAGTTGACCCATAATTATGGGACAGAAACCCAAGCTGACTTTAGTTACCATGACGGTAACCAAGAGCCACAAGGTTTTGGACATATTTGCTTTAGCGTGCCTAATTTAGAAGAAGCCGTTGCTTGGTTTGATAAAAACAATGTCGAATACAAAAAACGCCCAGAAGATGGCAGTATGAAAAACATTGCCTTTATCAAAGATGTCGATGGTTACTGGATTGAGATTGTCCAAGCTGACTTGATGGGTTAGGTTTGAATGCGTGGTATAAGGAGTTATTGCTTATGCCAAGCAGTTATAGTTATTAATGGATTGAGTAAGTTAGCGAGCCCCCTGATCAAAGGAGTGATACCTAAATGCCCACCTCTGAGGAAGTAACACCTGATGTTTTGACCTACCAAAGTATTGTGGATTCAGCAAATGAAATATTTGTTAGTTTTCTTGAACGTATTCCATATTTTGTTGCTTCTATCATCGTGGTTCTTGTGTTTTGGTTTTTATCGATTGCCTTTAAAAAGGTTGTTTATAAAATTTTAGGCCGTCGTAGACGTCATCAAAATCTAGTTAAAGTCTTTCAGCGAGTGGGTGGGGCGCTCATTATCTTTATTGGCATTATGATAGCCATGGTCATTACAGTACCAGACTTTACGCCTGCCAAGTTGATCGGTGCACTTGGTATCGGTTCAGTTGCTATTGGTTTTGCCTTTAAAGATATTTTTCAAAACTTGCTGTCTGGTATCTTGCTACTTATTTCAGAGCCGTTTCGTATCGGCGATCAGATAGTGTCTGGTGAATATGAGGGCACCGTCGAAGATATTAAGATCCGTGCAACTACCATCAAAACTTATGATGGTCGGCAAGTGGTGATTCCCAATTCTGATTTATATACCTCAGCGTTGACAGTCAATACGGCATATAAGCAGCGACGATTACAACTGGCCGTGGGTATTGGTTATGAAAACGACATCGAAGCAGCAAAAGCTGAAATTTTGCAAGCATTAGACAGATCAGATAGTGTCTCAAAGAAAGCTCAGCCGAGTGTGATCGCGACAGGTTTTGGAGATTCTTCGATTGATTTGATGGTGCGTTGGTTTATTGAAGATGGCACACAGGCCAATAAAGTCGCCTCGACTCATCAGGTTTTTGTAGAGATCAAGAGCGCATTTGATGCGGCTGGTATAAATATTCCATTCCCAATTCGGACGATAGATTTGAGTGATTCATCTGTCGTGACGATTGTGAATAAACTGAATGAGCAAAAAACGATCGATACAAGCAAGCCAATTGATACGAGCAAGTCAGTAGCAGAGTAATCATGTCTTAATATGGACATAGCTTAATTTTAATAATAAAAAAACCGCCCTATCAAAAATGTGGCGGTTTTTTTATGCTTGTCTACTAGGGCGTGTCTTCATTTCAAAAATGGTGATAAAAATGAGATAAATTGCCGTCAAACAAGGAAAATAGCGCAGATAATATCGGGATATTAACCAGCTATTTGACGATGTTTGGCAAGATTCAGCCATTTTTAGCCCATTGAGATGACTATCGAGTGACTTGAAGACACGCCCTAGCTATCAGTATAAAGGTTTATTCATTTTTTGCTCTAAACTCAGTATGACATGATTTACAGCTTGCACCAACTTCACTAAAGGCAGGCTTGATGTCTTCCATGCTAGTCGCTGTCTGTGCAGCAGCGCTTAGATTAGCTGTGACGGCTTCGAAGTTTTCGGCTTCTGCACGGAACCCTTCCGCATTAGACCAAACTGCCTCAGTTGCATTACCCATGTTTTCTGGGTCTTCGAAATGACTCCAGGGCGTACTAGCATCTTCTGCTAAGAATGCGGCTTGTTCTTTAACGACATCTGCATCAAAGGTATCAGGTGCTTTAGCCATATCGCCCATGACACCCATGGCATCACCCCAGTTTTTCATGCTGTCTTGACGGGCTTGTAGATCAGGGTTAGAGTCAGCATCTGCTGAAGGGCTACATGCCGTTAAGCCTAGGGCAGCTGCCATTAATGTGATACCAAAAATAGACTTTAATGACTTATTAGAATGAACCTGTGTCATATAGATTACTCCTTTAAAATATTGCTAATAGTATGCGTGTATGCAAACGCTGGCTTTGAACAAGGTGCAGGTATAAAGTGTACTTATAACTATTTAGAATCGTATTCGACTCTAAATGATTTTTTCAGAATATGACTTCTATTGTAACCACAATTTACGTAGTTATAGTTAAAATAGTTGTTACATCATCGTAATTTTTGAAATGACAACTATTTATTAGGACAATAATAAAGATAATCTAAAATATATAGTTGAATGAACGCAATCCCTTAATGTAACTGACAGTTTTTTAAGAGTGAGTATATAAATAAGGTCAGCTACTATAGCTGACCTTATTTTAATATTTTAGACAATAGTCTGGAAGACATCTCTAGTCCTTATTATATTCGTACAAACTATAGAGTCAACCAATTACGTGGTTTCAGATAAAAATCGGTCAGCTCAAATTCGGGCGTCCCTTCAGCAGGTTCGAAGCGGTAGTGCCAGCTAGCCAATGGTGGCATGCTAACCAAGATAGACTCAATACGACCATTACTTTGTAGTCCAAATAACGTGCCGCGATCATAGACAAGGTTATACTCAACATAGCGACCACGGCGATACAGCTGAAATTTACGCTGTTCATCGGTGTAAGGTGTGTCTTTGCGCTGCTCAAAAATAGGTAAAATGCCATCCAAATAACCGTTACCTACAGCTTTCATAAAATCAAAGCAGGTTTCAAAATCCCAGCCACGACTTTCAGTATTGACATCGTCATAGAACAAGCCGCCGATACCGCGCTGCTCATCACGATGACGTAGATGAAAATATTCATCACACCATTGTTTAAAATCAGGGTAGATGTGATCGCCAAAAGGCGCACATAGGTCGTGGCAAACCTGATGCCAATGAACACAGTCAGCCAGTACCGGATAAAACGGAGTCAAATCAAAACCACCACCAAACCACCAAATAGGGTTCTCACCTTTCGCTTCGGCGACGAACAAACGCACATTGGCATGGCTAGTAGGGACGTTGGGGTTTTTGGGGTGTACCACCAATGAGACGCCCATGGCTTGAGCTTTGCGACCAGCGATATCAGGGTGACGTGCCGTTGCTGACGCTGGTAGGTTGTGAACATGAATATGACTAAACATCACGCCCGCTTTTTCAATCACCTCGCCATCTGCTAGGACACATGAGCGTCCACCGCCGCCTTCAGGACGTTCCCAGTCATCAGCGACAAACGTGGCATGCTCGTTGCCATTTGTGCCACCATCACGCTCTTGTGCTTCTAACGCTTGACAGATTCGCGCCTGTAAATCGACTAAGAATTCACGTACTCGTGCGATGTCATTATCGGTCGGTGTCGTCGTTGACTCTGAGAGATCGTGCTTATTATCTATATTTGAAATACTCATAAAATATCTATTTATTTAGGTGTATTGCAGTATTGAGGTCTTTATCTAGCAAGTGTCCCATACGGTCGCGTTTGGTCGCTAGATATTCAGCGTTCATATCATTTACTCCAACCAGTAATGGTACACGTTCAATGACATCAATACCGTGTTCAGTGAGATAAGCAATCTTATTTGGATTGTTGGTGATAAGACGAACGGTATCAACACCGACATGAGCAAGCATCGGTCCACACATGTCATAAATGCGGGCATCTGCGGGCAAGCCTAACATTAGATTGGCATCTAAGGTATCATGCCCTTGGTCTTGGAGGGCATAAGCACGAATTTTATTGGTCAGGCCAATACCGCGACCTTCTTGACGCAGGTATAATATAGCACCGCAGCCTGCCTCTTGTATGGCTTGCATTGCTGTATTTAGCTGTGGCCCGCAATCGCATTTCAGTGAGCTAAAGGCGTCACCAGTTAGGCACTCAGAATGAATACGAATCAATGGCGTCTGTTGTTCAAGCAGATGAGGTTTTTGATTTGCCATCTTACCATTCGGGTTTGCTGTATTGTTCAATTCTGTGTTTTGAGCAACCACAGGAAGTCCAACGGTCAGCATCACATGCTCTTGACCGTCTTCGTTTTCAAATATATGAATATCAAACTCGCCATGACGAGTTGGTAGCTTGGCACTAGTAATAAATTGATATGACATTAATGTCCTGCATAAGCCGATAATTGTGGCAGTGAGGTCTGTAATAGCAGTATAACCTGTTCGTAACGCACGCGTGCTGATTGTCTTTATTATAAATAACACACAAAGTTCACAGACGATGCACGATGATTAAAGCGACCATTAAAAAAAAATGCTATTATGCCATACTATTTTGACGGATACAGTGACAAGTCTTTACCCTTACATTACTATGTCGTCACGAACATTCGGTATTGATGCAAAATAATAAGGCATAATATCCACCCTTGGTATAAAAACGCTGTCTATTATGACGGCGTGTTTGCTTTTAGACGCCACGTAGCTATATGCGCGTAGGCGTAGCATGAATAATTATATGGTCAGTCACATCAATAATGATGTAGATATTATTGACGTCGCTTAGCTATAGTTATCTTTATATTCTAAAGCACGTCTAGTCAGCAGATTGGTAGGTATCGTACGGTTTATGCAGCAGTCACCCCACCCCCCACAGTCTCAGTCCGTATCTGAATCAGCCACCACGTCTGCTGCCCAGTTGTCGACTTTGCAGCAGACTTATGCTGTCATTCCGCGTGTGCGCCCGCATACGCCGTTATTAGATGGTATTAATGTACCCTCTGATTTAAAATCTTTTACCGCAGCTCAGCTTATTACCTTAGCTGATGAATTACGGCTTTTTTTGCTGTACTCAGCTGGTCAGAGTGGCGGGCATTTTGGTGCCAATTTGGGCGTGGTTGAATTGACCATTGCGCTACATTATTTATTAGATGCTCCAGAAGATCAGATCGTTTGGGACGTTGGTCACCAAGCGTATGCTCATAAGGTATTGACTGGTCGTCGTGAGCAGCTAGGAAGCATTCGCTCTAAAAATGGTTTGACTGCCTTTCCTGAGCGTATGGAGTCCGTGTACGATACCTTTGGTGTTGGTCATTCATCTACTTCTATCTCAGCGGGTTTAGGAATGAGCCTAGCGCTGCGTTATCAAGGTCGATCGCAAACAGTTGCTTGTATTATTGGCGATGGTGCGATGACAGGTGGTATGGCATTTGAAGCCATGAATGATGCGGTACAGCAAGATGCTGATCTACTGGTCATCCTTAATGATAATGATATGTCTATATCCTGTTCTATCGGCGGATTTTCACGGCATTTAGCCATGCTTTGGGAGTCCGGCTATCAGGTTGATATCTCTGATAGCGGTGAACCTGTCTTATGTCATCGTCCCGATATGCAAGGGTTTGATCGTCGAAAGCGTCACAAAGAGATGCGCGATGTTCCGCAAGTAGAAGATAATTTATTTAAAGCCATTGGTTTTACCTACTTTGGTCCGTTTGATGGTCACAATATTCCTGAGCTGCTACGGGTACTATCATTGGCTAAGCAGCTAAAAGGTCCTGTTTTAGTTCATGTTTATACCACGAAAGGTAAAGGTTTTGCGCCTGCTGAGTTAGATCCGGTCGGCTATCATGCTATCAGTAAGCTACCTGTTGAAGAGAGCGAAGCGAAAGCTAAAACGGCTAAAGCGGTAGAAAATAAGCCTGCATTAAAGTATTCGCAAGTGTTTGGACAGTTTTTATGTGATAAAGCAGCCGAAGACAAGAATCTGCTTGCCATCACGCCTGCGATGGAAGAAGGTTCGGGGATGATTGAGTTTGCTCGTCATTATCCAGAGCGTTTTTTTGATGTGGCCATCGCTGAGCAACATGCTGTCACGCTAGCCGCTGGTATGGCAACGCAATGTGTTAAGCCAATTGTCGCGATTTACTCTACGTTTTTGCAGCGAGGTTATGATCAGCTGATTCATGATGTTGCGTTGCAAAATCTTGATGTGATGTTTGCGATTGATAGAGCAGGTTTGGTCGGTGAAGATGGGGCCACCCATGCTGGCGTGTTTGATTTTAGCTTTTTACGTTGTGTGCCAAATATGGTGATTGCGGCACCAAAAGATGAAAACGAATGTTATCATCTACTCAATACCTGCTATGAATATCAAGGATGTACGGCAGTACGGTATCCACGCGGTGTTGGAACAGGTGCTATTATCGAACAGCCTTTACAAACTTACAAAATCGGTCAAGCGACAGTTGAGTCTGTATCAGGTAGCGATAATGCGCCCAAGCAAGTAGCATTGCTAGCGTTTGGTACGATGGTGGCAACGGCTCAGCAAGCAGCAGAAGCTATTACCACTGATGAGATGGCATTAAATTGCCAGGTGCATTTGGTCAATATGCGTTGGGTAAAGCCGCTAGATACTGAACTGTTAGATTTGTTACTAGCCCGAGGCATTACCCATATCGTAACTTTAGAAGAGCATGTACTGATGGGCGGCGCAGGTAGTGCGGTAAACGAATATTTGCTCAACGAGTCGATTGCTTTTAAGCATTATTCCCCTGTGATTTGTAATATTGGCATTCCTGATCGCTTTATTGCGCATGGTTCACAAGCCGAACAAATGACCGATTGTGGGTTGGATACTGATGGTGTGGTTAAGCAGCTTCAGCAGCTATTATCATAAGTAGTATTCTGATTTTTGATATACTACCAGTTTTAAAGATTGCAGTTTTTAAGATTGACAGTATTGAGCTCGCAACGCTCTTGAGACAGAGTGGCGATTTTAGTTAATAAGACACTCATACATAGAAATGACGCCTACTTAGCCGTGGGTGCTGACTTTTTTACAACTTGCGCAGTTTGTAATGACCACCAAAACATAGGTTGGTTTGGCGAATGTAATGGTTTTTTCGTTTTTCTCGAACAATTTTAGTATAATGCGGTTGTCGTTTATCAGTTTTTATTGATAAAAGACACGTTTTTTAAATCGCATAGATGTGGTGTGATGCGGCTAGTCTAATTGGCATGTTGTGGGCACAAAGTTAGTCTGATTTTTATATTCATTCATCAAGCAAATAGGTTATTTATGGAACCCATGGTCGTCATCGCAGCGCGTACTGCTGAAAAAGTTGGTAAAGAGATTTTATATGCGCATCAAAACCGCCACAAAATCGAGTTGGATATCGAGTCGAAAGGGCTCGACGGATTGGTCACGCGTATTGATCGTTTCAGTGAAGAGCTGACGATTGAGACGCTAAAAGCCAGCTATCCAAATCATTCATTTTTGGGTGAAGAGTTTGGTATGCAAGAAGGTATCGGTGAAGATGCTGACTGGTGCTGGATCATTGATCCGCTAGATGGCACCAAAAACTTTGTTCATGGCGTGCCACAGTTCTGTGTATCTATTGCGGTACAGCATAAAGGTGTTACTCAGCATGGTGTGGTCTATGATCCTGTTCGTGATGAGATGTTCTCTGCTAGCCGTGGTAAAGGCGCTCGTTTGAATCAGCGCCGTATCAATGTCAGCGAACGCAAAACCATTGATGGTGGTTTATTTACTACGGGTCATCCGCTAGAGCGTAAACGCAATGGCGAGGTTGTTTCTTATGCTAAAGAGCACTTCGAAAGCTTACAAAAAGTCTCTGAAGCGGGCGGTCAAATTCGTCGTTTAGGGTCAGCAGCACTAGATCTATGCTATGTAGCAGCTGGTCGTTTTGATGGTTATTTTGAGATGTCTATTAAGCCGTGGGATATCGCTGCTGGTGAGCTTATCGTCACTGAAGCACGTGGTGTGGTGGTCGATCATACAGGTGCGCACAACTCGATGACATCAGGTTCGATATTTGCATGTAATGTCAAATTATTGAAACCGCTCATGCAAGTGGTTGTGCCACTATGGGGCGATGCGGTATAGATAGGTCTTAGTATAGATAGACATTAGTGTTGAGAGGGCTGTATTTCATAGCCTGTACATAAAAAGCTGGTTCCGTTAAGGAGCCAGCTTTTTTATTGTTTTATTATCTTTCACGGTAATACCTTGAAATTCGAGTTTTTTGCTTGTTATTTCTAATAGCGTTAATTCTTTTTCTATCAGCTCGAGCATGTCTTGTACATGCGGCAATGCTTTACTACAAGCGGCAATACCAAACTCAATCTTATCCAAATAGCTGGCTAAGGTGATATTCATGGCTTGTCCATCGAATACAATAGAAGCAGGATACAAAGATTGTAAGCGCGCACCATTCCAATATAGAGGCTTCTTGGAACCAGCAACGTTTGAAATAATAAGGTTAAAAGCTTGTTTTTTTGGAAATAGGCCAGTGGCTAAATTAATACCTTCCCAAGCATAGGCGATGACACTATAGTTGATGACTTGTGCTTGATTCATTCGGCGGAATCGACGTTTGCTATTATTCATACTACGATGAATCAGCTCTATCCTACGTAATGGATCATTGACGTGCGTGCCCAAATTGGCCAAAACAAATGACACCTGATTGCCTGATATGCTGTTATCCGTACGCAGTGACATCGGTACAAAAGCAATGAGAGGCTTACTTGGTAAGGCATCCATCGATATCAAGTATCGACGCAGTGCTCCAGCACAAACGGCTAAGACCACATCGTTTTTACTGATTTGTAGTCTTTGGGCAATATCATTAAAGCGCTGTATATCATAAGACTGTGCAGCTATCCGCCGTGAGGCTGAAATACGCTTATTCAAGATACTCATTGGTGCATCAAAGGTACCGACATAACCCTCATCGCCAGAATTTTTGAAGTTATCTAGCAGTTCTGTAAATACAGGTTTAATAGTAGATACTTGCTCTTTAACGATACGCCTAATGGATCTTCTTGAAGGTAATATCGTGTTTGCGTGATTACGATGACGTGCCATTAAAGACCAAATTGGTAGTGTCACTGGCTCAAGCGGCGATTGTGAGAGAGATTTTTGTACGAGGCGCATGGCTGCTACGCCATCGACCAAGGAGTGATGGATTTTAAAGTATAAAGCAAAGCGTTCAGGATCGCCCTCATTCTCTGGGTTGATACCTTCAATTACATGGCATTCCCATAAAGGCATGGCGCGATCAAGCAAACGTCCATGCTCTCTTGACACATACATCAGCAGTTCACGTATTCGTGCAGGTTTTGGCAGCGCGACATGATGAAGATGATGCTCGACATCAAAGTTTTTGTCTTTGTTCCAAAATACCAAATGCTCCAAAACCTGATCAAAAGGAAAGGTCGGTGGTACAGAGGAATCCTGCATCTGCTTCACTAATTGATAGACAAAATCACTATCTGCTGCATCTGGGACTTCAAATACAAATAAGCCACCAACATGCATGGGTTGTTTACGCGACTCAAGAAACAAAAATAATTGATCGACTGCTGTGAGAAGTCGCATAATAAATCCTTTTATGACGATACGTTAAATGAGAAGCTATCATGAGCGCCTATTAAGCAATCATATAGTCTGTATTAGGACTATATGACATTGAAGCTATATGGTATTGAAACTATATGACTGCTCAATAAGTTTTAGGCAGTTATTAAAATAACCTCTCAATATAAGCGGGTCTACCGTCAAATTTTCTTATTGTTATGTGGCTGACTTCTTATTATATTCAACAAATGCTAAGTGTGATGCAATCTCACTAAGTCAAAATTTTACTGAAAAAAGTAGCCAGTTTGTGGCGAGCTAGCAGTTGCCATTTTACGTACCGGCATGCGACCTGCTAAAAATGCTTCGCGACCTGCCCACATAGCATGTTTCATGGCATGCGCCATCATGACTGGATTTTTAGCATTGGCAATCGCAGAGTTCATGAGTACGCCATCACAGCCAAGTTCCATCGCCAGTGCAGCATCTGAGGCTGTGCCAACGCCAGCATCTACCAGTACGGGAACCTTAGCATTTTCAATGATTAAACTGAGCGTGTGACGATTGAGCAGACCAAGACCTGAACCAATCAAGCTACCAAGTGGCATGATGGCGACACAGCCCATGCTCTCTAGTTCCTGTGCAACGATAGGATCATCTGAGGTATAGACCATCACTTCAAAACCATCATCAATCAATACTTTGGCAGCTTTCAACGTTTCCATTACGTTTGGATATAAGGTTTTTTCATCACCCAAAACTTCAAGCTTAACCAAATTATGCCCACCTAATAGCTCGCGTGCCAGCTTACAAGTACGAACAGCAGTCTCAGCATCAAAACAGCCAGCCGTGTTGGGCAAGATGGTGTATTTATCGGGTGAGATAACGTCCAATAAGTTAGGTTCGTTACTATTTTGTCCAATATTGACTCGGCGGATAGCAACCGTGACAATCTCAGCTTCTGACGCGGCAATAGCAGCACCAGTTTCGGTCATGTCTTTATACTTTCCTGTACCAACCAGCAGTCGAGAAGAAAATGTACGAGTGCCTACAGTAAAAGTATCTTGTGAAAGTGGAGTAAGGTTAGTAGTAGGAGAAACGGCTTGTTGTGACATAAGGATAATCCTAATAGCGGGCGAACAAAGGTAACAAACAAAGAGCAAGATTAACTGTAAAGGTCATTCAACGCAGGTCGTTATTCGGTAATAGACAGTTGCTTTTGATGATAATGGTGACGATGAGATAAGAAAGCGTCTAGCATTAAAGGCAAGCCTTGTTACGTGCGCGAAATGAGAAACTATTATAACAAACTCATGCGTGCTTACTGACAATCTTTACCCAGTTTAACCACTTATAGCCGACAAACTACCAAACCACTACTGTACTACCTTCCTTAGAGGTACTACAGTATAATCCGCAGTCAGTAGTTCTGTATTTATTTGAGAGTTTTTTGACTATAGCTAATGGTATAAGGGTGCGTTGAATACGCCCTAAGTGATCTGCTACCGTACTTACCTGTAGTGATATGAACTATCGCTCATTTGTTTATAGCTAGTTTGTTTTTTCGGGCTCTGTGGTGGTTTCAGTGTCAGTATTAACTTCTGTGACTTTGTTATTTTCTTTACCTTTACGGCGTGCTTCTAGTTCAGACTTAGGTATCCAAGCCCATGTCATCTCAACCACGATTGGGTCACGTTTACTATCAGACTCACGGTCATCAATCACGCAAGGAATAACCATTTCACCTTTTGGCGTGTTCAAGATATCTAAACGCTGTTCATCAGATAAGCTTGCGACTGCAGCAATTTGGCCTTTTTTGATAGGACGATAAAAATTAACCGAGTAAGATTTAATCAATAGGATACGGTCAGAGGGTAAATTTAAACCCAAGATAAAACCTGTGGCTGTTTCGGCCAGCAAGGTAATTGCAACGGCATGGATAGAGCCGATATGATTTTGTACAGCCTTGGTATTGTTTAAGCTAACCACCACCTGATTGGGGTCGACCGTTTCATAATAGACCCCCGTCGTGCCAACATACGGCACTACTTTACCAAAGGCTTTGGATAAAATGCTCGATCGGGCGCTGGCGGGTAAGTACTTCGTCACGGATAACAGTTTGGTGAATTGGTTATTAATAGGTTTGAGCGTGCTGGTTTGTTTTTCGGCTGGCGATTTTGTATTGTCAGTCATTTTGACTGGTAATTTACTGGTCAGCTTAGTAGGGAGTTTTTTTAATAATCCTGACATACAAAATTCCTTAACTTATATGGATTGAATGAGGTGTGAGTCTTAGGCCATATCCGATATCTGGCTATCGTAGCAGAAAAATACTGAGTATTATAAAAGCTGCTATAACCACTATGTTACATTAACTATTGTCGCTCGACTATTATTAGAATGAACTGCTGCGCTTAAAAACCAACAGTAACTTCATCATGTCTTAGATGCTAGAAACAACCTCGTTACAAGCTATATTGTTAACAGTAATGTTGTTAGATGCTTTATGATGAGCAACGTTATAGTAATAGCATTTTCGAGCGTTTTTTATTCTTTTAAGTACTTCTCATCTGCTGGATAAAGCTATGCCTGATACATCAATTCATAAGCCGACCAATATTATTTATACAGGGGTTGCTGGTACAGGTAAAACCTATCGACTGTTACAAGTTGCCAAGCAATATACCGACTATCTGCCTAGAGCGAATGATGAAGATTTGCTGAAACAGTTGTTGCAAGCACTCAGCTGGCGTGATGTTGTCTGTCTGATATTTTTAGACTTACAATCTAACCATCAAGATTTGGTCAAGGTACCTGAAATTGTCAGTCATGAATTTTTTGTCGCAAAAGCCTCACAAAACGCCCGTGAGAAAAATTTAAGCAATACCGCATGGTCTGTGTTGCAAATGCATACTCCCAGCAGCTCAAACACCGTAAGTTATAAAAATCGTGCTAGCCAAGCTTACTTTGATAAAGATAATAGTGGTGCATGGTATTTGTTACCAGAAAGCATGGCGTTATTAACGGGTTTATCGCAGCAATTGGAAGAGTTTCAGCAGGCAAAGCGTGACAATAACACCAGCCAAAATCAAGCTTTTAGTCAGCAGCGGTTTAGTATGGTGAGTTTTCATCAGGCTTATGGTTATGAAGAATTTGTTGAAGGTATTCGTCCTGTGATGGCAGCCAGCAGTCAATCAAGTAATGTCAATAATGGTGCATCTCAGATGAGCTATGCGATTCAAGATGGCGCATTTTTAACGTTATGTCAGCGTGCGGCAAATAATCCTAAACAGCGCTATGCTATGCTGATAGATGAAATAAATCGTGCTAACGTCTCACGAGTCTTTGGTGAGCTACTCAGCTTGATTGAACCAAATAAACGTACGGGTATGGCAAATGCCATGACAGTTAATCTGGCGTATTCGGGACGCGCTTTTAGTGTGCCTGCCAATGTCGATATTTATGCGACCATGAACACCCAAGACCATTCCTTAGCTCCACTAGATATGGCGTTACGTCGTCGTTTTAGCTTTATTGATTGTTCACCGCAGCCTGAAATTTTATCGACTATCAGATTACACACAGACTCAATGACTGCCAGTGAAGCCGAGGTTATCGATTTGGCTAAAATATTAGTAGGGTTGAACAATCGTATTGTTCAGACGTTAGGAGTGGATGCGCAACTGGGTCATGCTTTTCTATGTTCCGTCACTAGCCTTGAACACTTACAAAGTGCATTGGTTGAGCAGATTATTCCACAACTAGTTCAAGCCACTGGAGGGCAAGTGGCGGCGTTACAGTATATTTTTAAAGATGAACAGCAGCCATTGAGTGCTCAATTTATTCAAGACAGCCAAGCACTGGTAGCAAATGATGAAAACCATCAGATAGATATTAAAAATAATCTAACAGCACAAGGTCAGGTATTCTCAGGGCACAATTCATGGCTTGGACAATCAATGAATACAGGTGGTTATAAGATTAATGATGATCTCGTCACCAAGACAGGTGAGTTTACAAAACCTACTACCTATCAGCGACTATATTGATTGGATTATTAAAAATTGATAAATAGTAGTGAGTGCAGTCAGAGTAGTACAAGCAAGGGTGTCAATGACATTGGCTCAGTTGACACTAACGTTATTACTGTGTTTGAGCATCAACGGCTAACGACAGCCGATTTTTTACAGATAACGGATTTTCATTGGTTGATGACACAAGAGTTTGCGGTGTTCAGTATCAAACGTAAACAAGGGCAGTGGCAGCTAAAAGTTGGACATTATATTGGTGTTATTCTTCTGCCTAGCGGCATGATATTGGAAATATTACCCAAGCTGAGCCAGTCTACTCAAAACAGTAATCTCATACAAACTCGTCAATGGGTACAAGCGATGTTATCAGACTTGATTGATAGCAGTGACCGCATCGCCAATAAACTACCTAGGACAAAGAACTTAGGTCAGGTTAGTAATCAGCATAGCGTACTACCGATAGCCACATTGCCACTATCAGATTGGCTTAGTATGCAGTTTTTGCAACGATTGATACCGCATCAACCAACCAAGCATTATCAGTCGCAAACCCATAATCAAGCATCGTTACAAGGGCGGTTGCTTATCAGAGAGCAGCTACGCCAAAACAGTATGCATCCGCATAAGTTCATCTGTGAAAGTAGTATTCTGAGTCAAGACATGCAAAGTAATCGGTTGATTAAGAGTGCACTGGCGTTATTAAGTCCTTTAGTCAGCACCTCAACGGTACCTAAATCTGTGCAGGCGTGGCATTCAATATCTGTGCTGAGTCAGGCTGAACTGCAGCGGCTAGATACCATATACCATCAAGCTCAGCAGCAGTTAGCCGTTCTGCCGCTTCAAATAAACAAGCTACAAGCTCTGCAACAACTGGTGAATTTGGCTTATTGGTTATTACAACAGTCAAATAGCACTGCGGGTTATATTATTGACCCAAACAAAGCATTTAAACAAAATTTATCGCGACCACGTTTATGCCTGTTGATTGATATGAATCAAGCTTTTGAACAATGGGCAAGTCAGCGTATCGCCTCAATGTTCAGACAGGTGAGTTCGAACTATAAGCCGCTATATCAAGCACAAAGTATCTGGCTCAGTGATTTAGAAGGACAGGCGTGCTTGTCTATACGTCCTGATTTGCTCATATATAAGCCATCGATAAATACAGATATTTATCAAGATCGGAGTGATACAGCAAACACCTCTACGATTAGTGTTTCAGGTAGCTATAGTCATGTCATCGATATCAAGTGGAAAGCTTTATCTCATGCAGCTGATATCAGTGCCAGCGATGCTTATCAGTTGACCAGTTATGCGCAGGCATATCAAGCAAGACAGGTTTGGTTAGTCTACCCTGTACAAGGTGACGATAGGCAGGTTATCGCGCTCAGTCAACGGTCGCTTCATGGTCAAGACGTTGATGTGCATAGGGATATTACTCAGTTATGGCTCGTTCCTTTTAATGTTCTCACTGGTAAGGTAAATAAGGGCTTGATTCCAGATTGGAACGGAGTATAATCAGCCTTCGATAAGACTTAAATCTTATCGAAAGGGTAGGGTGCTGTATAAGCGCTGTGTCACGAAAAATAAGTACTTTTGAAATAATTTAGCTTTTTTTTAAATTAATCAAAAATAGGTGTTGACACAATCATCTTTTCCCCTTAATATGTGCACCTCGATAGCGAGCAGCGTTAACAAGTTAGCGGTATTACCAATAACAAGTCAATAAGCAAACCTATCGTGATAATAGGAAATTTCGGAGTGTGGCGCAGTTTGGTAGCGCATCTGGTTTGGGACCAGAGGGTCGTAGGTTCGAATCCTATCACTCCGACCATCTATTTTTAAGAGCCTTACAGGCTTTTTTTTATGTATAATGGTTTAGTTTCTGCTATATTTAAAACTAAATTTAATGTATAAAAGCCCTCTAAGAGCGCCTGTAGCTCAGCTGGATAGAGCATCTCCCTTCTAAGGAGGTGGTCGCAGGTTCGAATCCTGCCAGGCGCACCATCTAGCCTGCAAATCTTACCTTCTCAGGTAATAGTTATGGCGGTTGTAGCTCAGTTGGTAGAGCCCCGGGTTGTGATCTCGGTTGTCGTGGGTTCGAGTCCCATCAGTCGCCCCAATTTTTTCTGTGCTATTTTTATCCTTCCTTGTTAGTTCTAAGCTTTTTCTTCAAAAATATTTTAATATAAACTATGCTGTCTGCCTCTTTTGGCATTTTTTTGCGTCTGTCTGATTTTTTCTGTTGTATCTTATTATAGGTTGTTTTTAATAAGCCGCATTTCTCTGTGCTTGTTTCATTATTCTTTATTTGCTTTGATATAGACCAATAGCGATACGTTTTTAAGTCAGGTGTCATGAGAAACCTTTAAAGCCATATAGTGTATGGAATATATTGACCTTATCTTATCGAGGAAATGATTGATGGACGCATTGAGCGTATTGCTACAAAATGTGCATTTGTTTGAAACCAAATACTATCGGTTAAATGGTGCTGGTAATTGGTCTTATTCAATTACTAGGAAAGATACGATTTTATTTTATTTGGTCATGTCTGGTAGCTTTTGTATTGATGTCGGTAACGGTCTACGACAGGCCCATGCTGGTGATATGATTATGATTCCTAATGCACATAGACATGTTAGCTATGCGTTAAATCATCATGGCGATGCTGCTGAACCATTAGATGACTCATTGCTCAATTGTAAAAAACATACGCTGGATATTGATGGTAATGGTGACCCCAACTCCTCTTTGATATTAATTGAATGTAAGTATGATAAAGAGATGATACGTCCTTTATTATCTGTGTTGCCATCAATTTTACCCGAAATTAACGACGCATCTGATGGTAGGTTTGAAGTGATTGACGTAGAGATTAAGCTGCTGACCCTAGAGGCTGAGCGTGATCGCATGGGGAAGACCGCTGTTATCAATCATTGGGCAAGCATTATGATGATTGAGTGTTTGCGTGTGTATATTGAAAGCTTACCTGAGGCGACGGAAAACTGGCTAAAAGCTATGAAAGATCCTTTTTTGACCAAAGCGTTGGTGGCTATGCATGAATCCCCCAATCAAAGTTGGACGATACATAAGCTCGCTGGGGTAGCTGGGATGTCACGATCAAGCTTTGCACAGCGTTTTAGAGATACGGTTGGCATACCGCCATTGACTTATCTTATGGATTATCGCCTACGTTTAGCTGCCCGTTATTTGCGTTTGCAGCAAAACAGTATTGGCCGTATTAGTGAGTTAGTTGGTTATGCATCAGATTCTACTTTTAGTCAGGCCTTTAAGCGTGTATATGGGGTGTCCCCCAAAGTATATCGTCAACAGTATCAAAAAAGAATAATGGTTTAGGGCGTGTCCTCAATTCAATCGATAGCCATCTAAATGGGTTAAAAATGGCTAAATCTTGCCAAACGGTGTCAAATAGCTGACTAATATCTCGATATTATCTGCGCTATTTTCCTTGTTTGACTACAATTTATCTCATTTTTATTACCATTTTTAAAATGAGGACACACCCTAGTTTACGTTAAATATACTTAGCCATAGTAGGGCTGTGTGCTCAATTTAAACTATAAATGGACCAGACGTGGTTAAACTATTGCCAAGCTGCATCAAGTAGCTTGCTAATGACTTGATATTATTCGTACTACTTATCTCATTTTATTACCATTTTCAAAACGAGGACACGCCCTAGTATTTCGACGATGTACGGCTGACAATGCGCTTGTATTCAGTTACTATGGGCTAATGAGTTATCTGGGTATGAGCGTTTGTGTTTAGCGTAAGATATTTCACTACATGGTGTTCATATCGCACGGCCTAGATGATGTTTATTTATACTGCTGATGGTATGTTATGACTGAACCGACTGCAAAGCCAGATGCACAAGCCGAGAACCAACAAGGCTCTGTTGCATGCGCAAAAAAACAAGGCAATACAAACCACATCAAAGGCAAGGGTGAAGACGACCAATGCCTTGCAGATAGTGTGCAAGCAGATAGTGTGGCTGAGCCTCTTGATAAAGCTGCATTGTTAGCATTGTTTACGTTACCACACTCAGAAGACGTGACGGTAATATCTAACAGCTCAGCTGCTGTGGCTGCTGATAGCAATGTTGCCATGCAAAAACCTGCTGATAGTCAGACCAATATCGCAGAGCAGCGTGTGGCACTGTATCACTCTCAATATGATCGTACTCGGTTGCTATACATGGCTTCAGCGGGCACCCGTCCTACGTATTTGGTGCAAACGCTAAAACCACAGTTCGTAGAACGTCAGAAATATTTGCTTGCTCAGCAGCTCGATAAACGTGGTTTGATGGATACGGATGGACTAGAACGTCTTTGGCAGCAGTTGCATGTCGTCGATGATATCATTGCTGATGTTGTTCGTCACATGCCAGCCCAAAAACCAGCAGGTTGGCAGCTCACTACTCAAGATGGTCGCAACCCATTGTGTTTTGCGACTATTGGTAAGCTAAAACATGCCAAACCTATCCTTGATCAAGGTAGTCTCAATAACTACGTCCTCAGCCACTTTGGCGTGAGTAGTTTTACCTATGATCGTGGTTACTATATTGGTCATGTTGTTGGCTATTTATTCAGTTGTTATTTTTGTGCGCATTTATCTATTAGCTATAGTGTTATGGCACTTGGTCAACAAGTTGTGGCAGATTATGACTATGCCAGTCTTGAAACACCGCATATGGTTAGGCTGTTACAAGGGCTAGATGGTTATTGTAAAAAACGCATTTATCAACTGGCGGTTATTTGTGCCCGCTTGAGTGTTTTTTCTAGCGATAAGCGAATCGAAAGAATGTTGATTGCAGAGGTAAATGATTTCGATAAAAAACTGCAACAACAGAATTTAGACGTTTTATTGTTGAAAGGTCTGATGCCAGACAGTAGTGACTCTACACCACTTTTTTGAGTGGTGGATTTTTAGGTATGGTGTGGCGGTATTTTTCATTGATTGATGAGTGTGTACCAAACCCTAAAGTCTGCAATTTATCAAAGTAAATGCGATGGATGGTTATCACCTGGTTGCTTGGTAATAGGGCTTGAAAGGTGTCTATTTAATGGTAATTTTCTTATTTACCATCCTTCTCATTTTAAGTCATACAATCTAACTCATGACATACCATAGCTTTCTTAATATTTGCTTACTGTTGTATATTGTTGACTGAGTCACATTTTTACTATGGTAAAACCATTCGTCAAGCTATAGTGAGAGTTATTGAATAGTCAGCAACAGACCCTAGTGGTAGTCAGCACCAAATTGAATTAACTGTCTATAAATCTATACAAGTATCCTTGGGGTGTATGACGTTTTAAATGACTCATTGCTCAATACTATAGTCACTCCACTATAAAAGTATTACAGAAAAAGCATGACAGCGTCTCGCTTGCGGTATCACGTATACATCTTCAGTTGCTTTGTACTATTTTTAAATTGAATCGACTATGACATCAATCAATAAGATAATTATTGGTTGATATTTTTTATTAGTAGGCAAAGAATACCATTCGATATAGTTTTTACGTTATAAGGCTCTGTATAGATGAGTGACAGGCTAGCCACCTTTAGCCTATGCAACGTGTACTGTACAGATTAAAGATACATATCAGTCTTGAAAAGCAGCAGTTAAAGGTAATCATTTATGTCAATCCAAACGTCAACATCAACATCGGCAACAATATCAAAACATGCTGCCAAAAAAATCTATGTGCTTGCATTTACTGTTATGAGTATGTCGTCCATGATATCTGTGAGTGCGCAGGCAGCAGGGTTAGGTGAGCTATTTAGTAATAACACGGCGAAAAAATCGAAATTTTTACCAGTTGATCAAGCTTTTCAAGTGAGTAGTAGTACTAAGGCAATGTCTAAAGGTACACGCTTATCTATTGCTGTTGATATCACGCCAGGGCATTACGTCTATAAAAATAAGCTTACTATGAGCTTTCCTAAAGGGGTGAGTGCAACGCCTTTTACTTTTAGTCAGTCACCTGTTTCAATTGATGATCCGACCTTTGGTAAGGTGCCAGTATTTACGCAAAAAAATATGGTCGCCACTACTATGCTGACAACAAACAATGGTAAAGGTGCTAAGAATGTACCGGTTGTGATTGGGTGGCAAGGTTGTGCTAAAGCAGGGCTGTGCTATCCACCAGAAAAGATAAAAACCACTGTTAATATTGCGGTTCAGTAGTTAGTGGATCGATTCATACATCAGTGTCTGTTTGATATTCAAATATGGTGTTCTAAAAAGCTGGTGCTAACATCACTCCAAACGTTGTGGCAAGCCTAGCTAAAGTCAAAGTCTCGAGATTATCATTGGCTTGCACCTAGTTTGGTGTAGTTTTAGCAATCAGTAGCCCTAATATTTGAAGGTTCATCAGACCCTAGTCATAAATAGAATATTGGTAATAAATAGGTAGCCACCCATGTCGATTAAGGCAACAGAAAAACCCTCATCACTAACGCTAAATCGTCCTACTAAAAAATCTTATCTACTGGCATTGACAATTGCTAGCAGCTCATTGTTCACAGGATTTCTACCTACTAGTCTAGTAGCGACGGGGTTGACAACTGTATCTATGACCACGCAAGCGGCTGGATTGGGTGACTTGTTTGGTAATAAAAAAAGTAGCGATCCGTCAAAGTTTTTGCCAGTAGATGAGGCCTTTCAGGTTATTACGGATACTAACGCTACTGATAATGGTACACGCTTAGCCATTAATTTTGATATCACGCCTGGGCATTATGTTTATCAAAACCAAATCAAGCTGACGTTGCCGACTGGCGTGACAGCGGCACCTTTTACTTTTAGTCAGACGCCTGTATTAATTGATGATCCAACCTTTGGTCAAGTGCCAGTATTTGATCAGATAAATATGGTTGCGACGACCACGTTGACGAGTAACAACAGCAATAGTATAGATAATGCTGCGGTGGTCATTGGTTGGCAAGGCTGTGCAAAAGCAGGACTCTGCTATCCACCTGAAAAAATTAATACTACGATCAATATCGCAGCGACATCACAGCAATCAGCAGTAAGTAGTACTAGTGACTCTGCTACAGTCCAAAACTCTTCAACTGATGGTTCTGAGACAAATAACAATGCTATGACTGATGAAAATCAGCAAGCGACGGGTACAGATGTTTTTGAAGCAGGGCAAGCAGATGATGAGATTGTTGATTATGCATTGCTAGGTGAAGATGATTCAGAAGACTTACTTACCACCAATACTATCTCTGGTGCGGATACAGATGGAGAAGCAGTAGGGAGCACCGCGCCAAACAGTAGTATTGCTGCTGATAGCGTGATCGATAGCGATCCTTTTGGTTTAGGCTCTCATCCTTGGATAGCGTTAGTTTTATTGTTTTTAGCAGGACTTGGTTTAGCGTTGACGCCTTGTGTATTACCGATGCTACCTATCGTTGCTAACATCGTGGCTCGTGAACAGAACCCAACAGTGAAACGTGGGGTTATTTTAACCACCAGTTATGCCATTGGTGTAGCGACTGCTTATGGTATTTTGGGTGCTGTTATTGCTGTGTTTGGCGAATCATTAGGTATTATTGGTTGGTTACAAAACCCCATTATTCTGATTAGCTTTGCGATTATTTTTGTTTTACTGGCGCTTTATATGCTTGGGTTATTTAGTATTCACTTACCACGAGCCCTTAGTAGTAAGATGCAAGGCTTGAGTCAAGCGGGCGATAGAAAACTTGGTAGTACAAGCGGTAGTTTAATCGCTGGCTTCTTATCTGCGTTGGTTGTGTCACCGTGTGTCTCTGCGCCACTATTTGGTGCGTTGCTTGCGGTGTCTACGATTGGCAGTCCATTGCTTGGCTTTGCTGCTTTATTTATGCTTGGTTTTGGTTTGTCAGCGCCGCTTATTCTAATCGGTGCGACTCAAGGCAAAATAATGCCAAAAGCTGGCGATTGGATGAATTGGGTCAAGCAAGGTTTTGCTTTATTGCTCTTTGCTGTGGCGCTATTATTAATTGAGCGTGTCTTTATATCACCAATAATGCTAATGGTTTGGGCATTATGGTTTATGGTTGTTGCTACATGGGCGTGGGGCTGGTTAGGTAAAGGTCGAATGCTGACGCAAGCGTTCGGCTTGCTCGCGGGTATTTGGGCGGCTTGTTTGGTTGTCGGTGCAGCATTAGGCAACGATGACAGTTTACATCCGCTCGCCTCATTGAGTGCAGCGCCGATGATGCAGGCGACCTCTGGTCAGACAACGGCTAATGATGCAACTGATCAGACGGTCACTACCTTGGCTGAGTTAGATGCTATTATCGCGGCCAACCCAAAAATTATTGTCGATGTCACTGCTGAGTGGTGCATAGAGTGCCGTATTATGGATAAAAATTTGTTTCATAATCGTCCAACACAAATGCAAGATTGGCAGTTGGTCAAACTTGATATCACTGAGACGACTGCTGACTCGAAAGCTATCTTAGCGCGTTATAAATTATTTGGCCCACCGGCATTGCTTTATTATCAGGATGGTCAATTGACCAATCAACAAGTGGGTGAAATCGGTCGTTCAGAGTTTGAGCAGACATTGACGATGCTGAACAACTGATACTTAATTTTTGATAATGCGAGTAAATCTATTATCTAGGGCATGTCCTCAATTCAAACGAGTGTCCTCTAAATGGGCTAAAAATAGCTAAATTTTGCCAAACATCGTCAAATAGTTGGTCTATATCTTGATGTTACCTGCACTATTTTCCTCATTTGACGGCGATTTATCTTATTTTTATCACCATTTTTAAAATGAGGACACACCCTAGGCTTAAAAATCTGACAAAGCCAACGTACTATGGTGACAGTACGTTGGCTTTTTTATTATCTCAAGATATATCTATTATTTTAGTATTAAGCTTTTGGTTTAAAATGGTTTATTTACAGTGATATTTGTATTGTGCAGCGATAACGCTAGTATAGTGCTTATATTTTCATTACAATAAAGCAACAATGCTAAAAAAACATTACCAATGGTAATTGCTGACTTTTATGTTCGAATGTCATTGGTTTTAGTTTGCTTCTTATTTTATTTTAGCAATGATGCTAATGATCAAGTTTATTACTTTATATACTTGCTGACGCTATGAACTATCAGTGAGCTAAAGGATGTTTATGTTTTCCCATATTATTGCACAGCGACCGTCTAAGTCTTTTATTAAAGCGAGAAAAAATATCTTCCTTCAAACAAAAAAACATCATTTAACCATGGCTGTTGGCATAGCATTGACCTGCTTTACGGCACAAGTACAGGCTGCTAATGAAGAGCAGGCTTACAGTGAGTTACCATCAGTACCAGAGACCGCATTGGAATCGGTAGAATATCAAGATTATGAGATACCACAAGATGTTGGCGGGCAGTCGGTAGATGTTGATAAAGCGGATCAGACTAGCAAAGTAGTCAGTAAAGAGTTTATTGCTGCGCAGGCGAAGTTGTTTTTTGAGTGTAGCCAAGTACAGAATAGTGCTGCACGTTTGGCTTGTTTTGACAAAGTTGCTGAGCAAGGTAAGACGCCAAGTTACACAACAACTAAACAGCCGCTAGATCTAGCAAAAACCTTTAAAAGCACGATCTCAGGTAATCCACAAGTAGTGTTGGCCGAGTCTGAGAGCGCTATGAGTGGGACAACGGTTGAAGATGCCGAGACAGTTCTAGTGAGTAACCAGCGATATGCGTCAAGTAAGTTAGATGCAAACAGTAGCGTAGATGTAAGCAGCAGCCTAGAGGCAAACGGCGAAGCTCAAAGTGAGGCACAGATTTTAGAAAATGTCGGAGTCACTCAAACAGATATTGAAAAATACTCGCCACTTAGTCTTGCTTACGATTTAGATCAAAATAGTGAGCGTGGTACATGGACCATTAGACCACATAATCCCAACTACCTTTTGCCCGTGTTTTATACCGTTGATCCTAACTTGAGTCCAAGCACACCATCACAAGATACAGAAGTTTTCACCCCTAATGATAGACGTGAAACCGAGTTGAAATTTCAGCTATCTTTAAAAACCAAAGTAGCTGAAGATTTGTTCGATAGTAATGCTGATTTATGGTTTGGTTATACGCAAGAATCACATTGGCAGGTCTATAACGAAGACAACTCAAGACCATTCCGTGCGACGGATTATCAGCCTGAAATATTCTTGACGCAACCTGTGGCTGCTAACTTACCATTTGGTGGACGTTTACGCATGTTAGGTGCAGGCGCAGTGCATCAGTCAAATGGACAGGATGATCCGTTGTCACGCTCATGGAATCGTATTTACTTAATGGCTGGTGCTGAATGGGGCAATTTTTCGATTATACCCCGCTTATGGGCTCGAGTAGATGATGATAGCGGTCAAGATGACAACCCTGACATCGAAGACTATATGGGCTATGGTGATCTCAAGTTCTTGTATGATATGCCAAAACAACAGAGTATCAGCGGTACATTGCGTTATAACCCAGATAGTAATAAAGGCGCTGCACAAATTGACTATGTCTATCCACTAAGCAAAAACGTCAATGGTTATGTACAGTTGTTCCACGGCTATGGTGAATCTCTTATCGATTACAATGATGAGGCTACCGCTATTGGTATTGGAATCATACTTAATGATTGGAAAGGATTCTGATAGCAGTATGAGTATCAACGGTCACTTATGCGGCGATTAGCACCTTATCAAACTGGCTTATGGCTGGCAGAGTATGTTGATATACACTGCCAGTTATGTCGTATTTATCGCAGCACACCACAGTCTCAGCTATCATCAGGCAAACCATCATTAAATACCACTGGCTCATCAAGCGACCACTCCCTCTCTAGTAGGCTATATCATCAGTTTCATCACCATTTAAATAAAGGATTGCTATGTGCGTACTGCCATCATAGTGTCGCATGGTTGCCGGAGCCTTTTGATGTTGATATTGCTGTTGGTAGTTCACTAACTATCCAAGCCGCTACTTATTATGACTATCCAATGCGTGAAGCTATCAGGGCCTTTAAACATCATGAAGATATGACCAAGTTACCCTTGCTACTGCATGCAATACGCCAGTTGCCACGGCCACATGGCTGTCATCATGACAATAGCGTGATTGTCGCCATGCCAACGACCAATCAGCGCCTGATCAAGCGCGGCTTCGATCCTGTCGGTATTTTATCAGCGCAACTGTCCAAGCATTGGCGGATACCCTTATGGCACGGAGTTCAGCGTATTGATGATACCGTCAGTCAACAAGGGCTTACACGCGCAGAGCGTTTGAGTAACTTAGACAATGCCTTTGCATTAACCAAAACCCCACTCGTCAGACGCTTACTGCTATTTGATGATGTTGCGACCACAGGTGCTAGTTTGCAAGCATTAGGGCGTACTCTATCAAGAGCATTCACAGACACTACTCTGAATAGTCCACTGCATGATAGGTACCATCTTTCTGCTTATGCTGTGGCACATGGCAATCAATCCTAGGATTTATTTTTAATCCAGTTAGTAGTCATTTCAAGGGCTAAATTTTGCTCAATATCCTAACTTAGCTGCATAGCTTTTCTGATTTGGTGATAGATATCACTATTTTTAAGATAAAAATAGATGCGAATAGCTGCTTTTCGCAACTTGAAATATGCTAATATGTTTCCTTAACGCTATATTGTTAAAATTGTATATATGAATTTGTTAGTTGTTCAGAAATTATGTGTTTAACATTGAATGAAACCAACCAACAAAATGACGAGTCTTAGATAGCTTGTACTATTGACGTAGCTGTGTTTATTTCTTTATCGGGCAGCAGTTAATAATTATGGAATAAAAATTGCAGGGTTTACTGCATAATTATACGTTCACAGATGTAAAGAAGTGCAGAAAAAACGATATAAAAATATGGGTTATTGGTTAACTTTCTCTAGCTCAATATCGTTATCAGATAGACAATTACCGTTATAAATAGGGATTTGATGTGACCGCATCTACGAACAATCTATTGCCCAAACTACGAATGAATAGCTCAGGATTTACCCTGATTGAGCTGATGGTAACGATTGCTGTGCTCGCTATTATTGTCAGTATCGCCGCGCCTAGCATTAGTACGCAGTTGGCGCAAAACCAAATAAAGTCAACATCTACTATTATCCAAACCTCCATATCAAGAGCGAAAACAGAAAGTGCTATTAAGCGTAGTAATATTGTGTGGAGTTACGATGACACCGATCATCAGATTACCTTAGTGAGTCAAGGCGCGACAGTTGCTAGTTATGATTTAAATAGTAATAGTACACTGACATTTACGCCTACCACAGTGACTACTTTTGAGACAAATAAAGAAGGCAATATCAGGACGATAGCGGGTGGAGCTATAAACCTAGCAATTGACATAGGAGATACTCGAGCAGCAGCTACTACTCAGAGAGTGCGAGTAAACACAAAGAGAGCTTTTGAATGTGCAGGGACAAATTGCTAATGAAAAATAAACAGCAAGGCTTTGGATTGATAGAGGTAATGGTATCACTACTAATACTGGCAATTGCTGTATTAGGGTTTGCCGCTATGCAAGGTCAAGCAATCAAAGCAACTGATGAATCCTTGGAGCGAACACAGTCTCTTGTCATGATGCGAAATATGGGTGAAAAAATCAGACTTAACCCAACAGCTATCACTTCTTATCAGACGGCGATCAACTCACCTTCAACTACAGTACCAACTGTCAGTTGCGGTTTATACGGTAGTGCTACGACTACTTGTACACCCGCCCAGTTAGCAACAGCAGAGTCTTATATCTTTACACAAGACATGAGCAATCATGGTTTTACAGTTAATCTACATCCTTGTCCCAGTACAGGTGGACAAAATGCTAATAATATTATGTATTCATGGTGTCTTATAAGTGCATGGGGGGAGACCCGTCCTACAATTGGAACAAACGCTGACAAAAACTACTGTCTGACCTCTCAAGTGACTAATGATGATGATTCAATCACCAAAGGTGGTATTTATCATCCAAAAGCCACATGCATGTTTATGGAGATAACTTGATGAAAAAAACAGGCTATCCTGTAAGCATAAATCAAAGTGGCTTTACATTAGTAGAGTTGATGGTGGCTTTGATCTTAGGGCTTGTAGTCTCTGCAGCAGCATTACAGATATTTTATACCAGCAGCGTCAATAATAACCGCCAGCAAGCAGGCTCTCAGATTCAAGACAACGCGGTATTTGGTATTGATGATTTTAGTAAACACTTACGGCGAGCAAATTACGGCGCAAATTCAAATACAGTCAGTGGTTTTTATCTCAATCATTTAACGCCTCAAGGTGGAATAGTGCTGACTAGGCCGACAGGTACTGGTACGAGCCCGTGGTCTAAATCTAACCTCAATGGATTAAAAAATGGCTCTGATCCTTTGCCGACGAGTATACTTTCGACCAATGAATATACAGATAGTGAGAGTAATCTGGACGGCATTGATAATAGTGATCAGCTTACTATTCAATACCAAGCTTATCAGGATGACATGTTTAGCTGTGATGGTGAAGAGATTGATAAAGGCGATTATGTCATAGAGCGTTATTTTGTTCGTACAGACACCAGTATAACTCCAAATAAAAATGGCTTGGCTTGTGCATCACTGATATACACTTATGATGAAACCCTCGCTAATACTACAGGGATAGATGTATCAGCAGATATAGCAGGTTTAACTGGAAATGGCATGATCGTTATTCCTAATGTAGATTACTTTAGAGTACTGCTAGGTACAACTGCTCAGAATGATTTTGCTACAGATCCTACAAATTTAGCACTGATCTACCAGCCGATACCTAATGATCCGACGTCATTGGCAGGACAACGTATTGTAAGTGTGCAAGTCGGGCTGCTTGTCCATTCTGATACCGCGACAGCCACTCAGCAAGCCAATAGTAGCCTACGCTTCAATGTCTTAGATAGACGCGACCAGCAACTCAATACTGCGGCTGCTAATGACCGTCAGTACTTAAGAAATGTATATGAAACGACGACGTTGATTCGTAACGCAAGAGGTAAGCCATGATATCTACTTCTAAAAAAAACATGATCAGAGGTTCAGAGTCAGGCGCAGTACTGATTGTGGTCTTATTAGTGCTTATCTTAATCACTCTGCTTGGCACTATAGCCATTCAAAGAGGTAGTACGGACCTAAGGCTCGCAACGGCATCACAGGTTGGAAAATTAACCTTTCAGTCGACTGACGCGGCGTTTAACAAGCTTGAAAAAGAAGACAGATCATTGGGTCAGGGTAATAGTGTGGACAATGTACGAGGCTATGTCACCCGACCTGGCAAACAATATGTAGGCCGTGAGGTTGTATTTTGTGTCAGGCCCAAAACCAGTAGGTTTTTTAATCAAACTAAGCTGACAGAGAAGACTTCTGATGGCACAGGTTATATCTCTGGCAAAAATGATGGTTTTTGTGATGTGGGAGATTCAGCAGACTATGTTGGTGAAAGCCGAACAGTGACACAAATGACGTTTGCAAAGAGCGATGTCACAGAGGCGCTCCCTTATAGCTTGGAAGGCGATAAAACTTTTACAGACGATCAGATTTCTCAAACTGGTCAGACGCCTTTTGAGTGTTCTAACTTTGAAGTATACGCAACTTCACTGGTTCCAGCCTTTTCTGATGAAAGTACGGCAAAGATAAATGCCTGTCTAAAAAATGTCAATACAGATGCGCTAAAAGAAACCTGTGAAGCAGATACTTCAAAAACAAAAGTAGAATGCAGTATTGACGCTTGCCTAGAAAGCCTAAATGTGCCATTTAATACACAAATGCAAGCCTATAAGTCAAAACCTATTAGCGTACGCTGCTTAAGCTGATTTCTATATTGAGGTAATTATTTTGAAAAAAAACATAACGAATCGAGTCTCTTTATGGCAGCTTAAGTCTTTGACCGCTGCTGTGCTCGCAGGTCTGGCTGGAAGTGTGACTCATGCTAGTCTCGAAAACCATGGTGACCTTGAGATATATAAAGGCCCACAAGAGGCGCTACCCGTTATTACCTTAATGCTAGATGTCTCCGGTAGTATGGATAAGATAGACGCACCTAGTGGCTGTCAGTACAGACCCTACTACTATTATTACACAGAAGATGATTATGGCTATACGACATATTATTGCAAAGTAGGAGATAATAAATATTATCGTCGTATTGATAACCTAAAAATGGGTGTATCTGATCTAGTCAAAGATCCTGATCTTAAAGATATTGTCAAACTTGGTATTGGCACCTACCCCCGTTCTGGTAGTGGAGATAAAAATAACGGTCATATTGATATACCTGCTAAAAAGCTCAATGCAGCACATAAGGCAGATATTGATAATTTTATTGCGACACTTTCTGCGAATGGTGGTACACCTGCTGCTCAAGCCTATGCCGAGGCAGGTGCCTATATGATGGGTACGACAACAAACAGTATTGTCGATACCCCATTCTCTTTATACAAAGATACATTTAAAAACTATAGAAATACAGGATTCGACAACACCTCGGATGGAGACCAGAAATGTACGGCTTGGGAGAGTATAGATAAAAGCTCGCTTAGCCCAGATAATAACTTTATAAAGTGTACGAATTGGCAAAATGTATCGAAATTAAATACTAATACTTTAGATAGAGACGGTCATGAAGTTTATGCAACTCAAAGAGATATTGAGGGCTGGGGCCGGTGGGCATATTATGTATATACCGATTTTTATAGACAAATAATTGCTGCAAATGATCCGCTGATTACGAGCAATAATATCGTTCCTTATCCATTGATAGATACGACTGTTACAAACTACGCATATAGCGGCTTTCCATATTCATCAGAGGATACCAAGACTGATGACGAGAAATACTATGTATCGCCTCTACCACCAAGTGATAAGACTTGTGCCGGTAACGGGATCTATTTCTTGACAGATGGTGTACCTAACCAATCGAGTGCAACCATTGCCACAACGGTGATGGATAATGCGCTGACACCTAGAGGGTCAACTACAGGTTCGTTATCCGTTACTTGCAGTAATGATTATAGAGGTGATAACTCTGGCTGGTCGTGCATGTCCGTTTTTGCCGATAAGCTATTGAATACGGATAATCCAAGTGGTATTGCAATCAAAACAGCGACTGTAGGCTTTGGGTCGGTTTATAATAGCATTCAGAATGCGACGACCAACGTGGACTGTAATGCAGGATCGAGTCCCGATGCTAGAAACTTATGTAATCTAGGGATCAACGGTCAAGGTGGTTTTTATTATGCAGAGAGCGCAGAGGATATCGTCAATAGTGTTAAGTCCTTGACAGGTAAGTTGACAACTGAGATACCACCGATCTCTACGGGTAGTATGGCCGTGCCGCTAGATGATCTTAATGTATCCACCTCACGCAAGTTTGCTTATCTACCAATCCTGGACCCAGACCCGTTATCTCCAAACAAGCTGTGGCGCGGCAACCTTAAAAAGTACAATGTAAAAAACGGTACGTTGGTCGATAAGAGCAATAAGCCAATCTTTACAGGTAAAGATGGTGAGTTTGCCTTAAATACCTCAGACTTGTACAACACTATTATAGATACCAGTCGCCTAGATGCTAGGAGCCCCGATTTGGCTAGGCCTCAGGTAGGTGGTACTTATCAGCATATCTTTGAAAACAATAACAGCCGCAAACTCTTTGTCAATCAAGGTGGTACTCTCAAAAATATCCGTACAGATGCGACAACCGCGGCTGCAAAGCCCGTAGGTTTTGATGCACTAGCTGGCTATACTGATACGCAAAAGCAGCAATTGCTGAACTTCTTAGGCTTCCCCGTAGCCAACTCATTGACGATCAATGATAATACAGCGATTGGCGTGCCATTTGATCGGAATAAAAAACAGTTGGGAGGGGTGCTGCATTCGTTACCCCAACTTATTTCCAAAAAAGCAGCGTTAAAAGCAGATGGCTCTATAGACAATACTAAACGTGAAGACTATGTACTGTATGGCTCTCTTGACGGTGCTTTACATGTCGTGAGAGATACAAGCTCTGGTTCAGATAAAGCGGGTGAAGAAGTATTCACTTTTATACCGAAGCACGTGCTAGAGCAACAAGGCGCAAGCTTTGTTGACCCTGATACGGTGGCGCAAAATCCGATATTTGGTGTGGATGGCCCATGGTCGGTATTCAACAATTATAAGTATTCAGATACAAAAGTTACTGCATTGCAGACGCTTGCCTTTGGCGGCTTGCGTATGGGCGGTTCTATGTACTATGGTTTGAACCTGTCTGATCTTAGCGACCCTGAGTTGATATATTCAGTCGGCTCTACTTATGCAATGGATGGAAGTGCCAATGCTAAGGGCATAAAAAATGACGCCGTCGCTAATGCCACCACCAATACGAGCCAGCAAAAAGCTTATGCAAGAATGGGGTTGAGCTTTGCACAGCCCAGTGTCGGCTACGTGATGAGAGATGGTAAACGCGTTATGGTGAACTTTTTGGCAGGCGGCTATGATCGTTGCTATGAAGATCCAAAGTTCCAACTAGGCTCAGGTATTACAACGAACACAGTCGCAGGATGTAATGGTAAGACTGCCGCTCAAGGCAATGGCATCTATATGGTGCAAGTTGGTGAAGAAAAAGTCGATAGCACATCAGAGACGAATCCTGATGCCAGTAACGAAAGTAGCTTTGATACGACGTCTGGCAACGGCGACTTGCTATGGTGGACAAGCAGCTCTAACAACGGCGCTGGCAATGCCAACTTCACCAAAGTGACAGATATGAACCACAGTGTCGTGACCGAAATCCGAGTATTAGATCGTAACTATGATGGCTTGACTGATCAGCTGGTTTTTGCAGATTTAGGAGGAAGGGTATGGCGTGTCGATATTAATAGCGCTGAAGATGCAGATGACTTTGCAGTAGAGCGAGTGACAAAGTTACTTGATTTGTCTGCTAGTGGCAGCAATGCTGCATCGAGCGGCACTGATGCCCTACCAAGAATTTATGAAAAACCGTTAGTGACGTTTACTCGATTGGGTGAAGGTACCGACATCGTTGGTCTTGTGACGGTAGGTACAGGCGATAGAAGCTCTCCTGTACGCGCTCAGCGAAACGTAGCAGATCGCATCTATACCTTTGTCGATCGTGATATCGCGCGCCCAGATCTGTTTTGCTACGATGTACAAGACACACCAGATGATGAGTGCGATGGGGTAACGACCACTCTCGCCCAGCCATCAGCGATTACCCCTGCTGACTTAGTACCATTGACTAGCAATAACTCTGGCGAGTTTACCAATACCCAGACTATTAAGACACAAATGGACAGCTATACGAAATTAGGCTGGTATCTGCCACTGACGATGTGGTCAGAAAAAACGACTTCTGGTACTCAGGCAGTAACGACTAACAATAGAGGTCTTAAGATGTTCAATCAGCCTGATGCTATTGCAGGGCTGTTATTTACGACGGTTTATAACCCCAATGTAGGCGATACGTCAGGTGTTTGTTCTGCTGGCGTGACTGGCCGTACTCAGCGAGAGCAGTTATGCTTGCCTTATGGTGTTTGCTTGAGCAAGGATGTGGACTCAGATGGTGCGCTGACGGGAGACTGGGCAGTGCGCAAGACTCGTTATGTCTCTAATGCTGGTATCGGTATCGTAGACAATATCATCGCAGATGGTAACTTCGATGGAGATACACAAAATAGTGTGGTAGTGCTAGAAAACTACTGTGAGGGTGGTGATTGTAGTGATGGTAAAGTCAATCTTGAAGTCAACCCATTGACAGAAGGGCTAAACTGTCAAGGTACCAGTTGTCAAGTGGTTACCGACTCACGTATAGATCCAATGCAATGGAAGGAGAGATAAGTGAATCGACCTTCAGAGTCTGGGTTTACCATTATTGAGCTGATGGTAGTAGTCGTGATAATAGGTATCCTGGCTGCTATTGCGGTACCGTCTTATCGGCAGTATGTACGAAAAAACGCTCAAAGCGAAGCCGAGTCGCGTATGCTAGCACTAGGCGTAGAGCTGGAGCGGTGGCGAGCCAAGACTCTGACTTACGGCGGCTTTGTACCCAATAGAGGCTGGTCGGCTACTGCTGATACAGTCTATACACCTAGTGGTAGTACTGCCGCCAATCATCAGTATGCGATAAGAGTCATGCATGTGAGCTCAGGTAGCACACCTACCGCAGTGTCGCTATCTACCGCATCTCCTGCAAATAGTTGGGTCATGGTAGCAACGCCGCGCACGGGTAGTCTGGTCGCAGACAATCCTATGCTAGCCTATACCAGTCAAGGGGTACAGTGTGCATCCAAAGCCAGTGACATCATGGTGGCGGCTGGATCAGAGCAGAACTGCGGAGAGGGGAGTGAACCATGGTAAAACGCAGCCGACAAGGCTTTACTCTGATAGAGCTGATGATCGTCGTCGCCATCATCGGTGTACTCGCAGCGATTGCATATCCTAGTTATCAGTCTTATGTCATAAAGACCAAGCGCGTCGATATGATGACGGAAATGCAGCAGATAGCATCAAGAATAGAAGCCAATAAAATCACATATAGACGCTATGATCGTATCCCGCTCAGTGAGATATTTAGCAATACGGTGAGTGGTGCAGGTACTACCTTTCCTAATAATGGGACAGCGCTTTATACTGTTGAGATTACTGCCGTTGACAGGACGCCGTTTGATGACAGGGACTGGATCCTCACTGCTAATCCTATATCAGGTACTCAAATGGAAGATGATGGTGTGCTTACTCTCAATTTTGAGGGGGAAAAATGCCGAGGCAGTGATACGGATACGGATACGGATCAGGTATGTGGGTTTGGTGATGAGTGGAATGACTAAAAAATAGTTTGACAACTGACAATTATTGTCAGTTATCGTGAGCCAAAGTAGCTGCCATTGACATAAACTGACACTTTTAGGTATGCTTAGCGTAACAATTAGTGTCAGTAGATAACAGTATGGTAAGTATCTACATCAAAGTATAGATAAATAGCGATAAAAATTGGGCACTTAGCATATATACCTAATATGACTAATGATATTGGCACGCTATATGCATCTATTAGAGCACGAAAGACCAATACATTATATCCAATACCTAACATAACGAAAGATAACGCGAGCGAATATCCGTTATCTTTATCCTCTCTAAAGGAGTTCTTATGAACGCTCAAAAAGGTTTTACCCTCATCGAACTAATGATCGTGGTTGCTATCATCGGTATCCTAGCTGCGATCGCTGTTCCTCAATATCGTGAATACGTGGCAACTTCGTATGGTGCGGCTGCGATGGGTGGAGTGAATAACTTTATAACTAAAACACAAGCTTGTATTCAAACAGGTATTGGGTGCGACTCTGTAAATGCTGAATTAACAACTACAGCAATAGCAGACGCTGTCCCCACTTCAAAAACACAAGTATATAAGACGGCCGATGGTATCGCAGAACAAGCAGCAGCAGTAATATATGGTGTAAATAAGGGCTGCCTTATCCAAGCAGCTTTAGATACCAATGGTACTGTAACTTATTCAGTGGGTGATGTCAAAACTACAAAAGCTGCTACTGCGGCAGCTACTGATCCTCAGTGTAAATCTGGAGCTAAAATCGACTAGCAAGCATAAATTGGAGCTTTAGCAAGAGTAGGCTGGGCTTCTAGCCCAGCTTAAATGATGCAAAGTTACCATGCTGGGCTAAAGCCGCAGCCTACAAAGAGTTTCGTTTCATATCAAAAAGCCAAACGCTCTGTTTGGCTTTTTGTATTTAAAATTATTCAAAATTTTTTGCATCAAATATTTGCAAGGTTAATATGCTGGGCAAAATGCCCAGCCTACACAGATTAAACGATTCCCAAAGCCTATAAAGTTAAGCCAAGATATTAGCTTACACGTCATATCGAATGTTGATATTTTTATCATTTTCATCCGTTCCCCAATCAGAGGGATACACGCCTTTTTTAATCAATTTATGCAACGTAGAGTACTGCCAATTTTGAGGATTGGTGACGTAGCCATGCTTAACAGGATTATGATGAATATAATCCATATGTTGCCGATAGTCAGCGTCATCACGGATACGATGTTCCCAAAATCGTCGTTGCCAAATACCACGCTCTCTTTTTGCTTGTCGTGAAGGAGTAATGGCTTCGTTTTTAGTGATTTGCCTAGAGAATTGGCTTTTGATACTCGCCACTATGACAGCGTAATTATCAGAATTTGGTGGCAAAGTAATCATGATATGGACGTGGTCAGGAAGGACGACCATAGCGTCTAATTTGAATTGGTGGTGTTGAATGGTTTTAACGTAGGCATCACGAAACTTATCAATATGAGTCAATAAGAGTGACGACTTTCTATCCAGTAGATTAAAGGTCAAAAAATAACAACCGCCTTGGGTTTTGTCACGAATGTAGTTTCTCATAAGGCAATCAGTGTATAGACGAGGTGATGGGCGTAGGTAGGCTGGGCTTTTTAGCCCAGCTCAAATCATGCAAAGTTACCATGCTAGGCTAAAGTCACAGCCTACGCGATACGAATTGGAGTTAGGTTATAAATAAAAAGGCTGAGCCAAAAGCCCAGCCTACATAGTATCCAAAGTATCAGTTGTTGCCTACTTCTCTAAATACTGAATTTTACCCTCGACGCCGTCCCATTTGGCGGCTTCTGGCATCTGCTCTTTCATCTCTGTGATGTTTGGCCATTTTTGCGCCAGCTCTTCATTGAGCTGAGTGAACATCTCTTGCCCCTTTGGTACTTCATCTTCTGAGAATATCGCATTGGCTGGACATTCAGGCTCACATAGCGCGCAGTCGATACACTCATCAGGGTCGATAGCGAGGAAGTTCGGGCCTTCATAAAAGCAGTCCACAGGGCAGACTTCCACACAGTCGGTGTATTTGCAAAGAATGCAGTTATCTGTAACGACAAAGGTCATAGTGATGTCTACCTGTTATTGATTTGGCTGATATGGTGCCTGTATCGTCAGCGCCTACCGCGGCGAGCATGACGGCGATCGCGATACTCAATCGTCGCGGCAGTCTGCCTAATAATGCACCATAGGGACTAGAGTAACTAAAAAACTAGATTGACTAAAAACAAGCCACATTTTAGCGCCTTTATGCTGATTTGACAATTCCCTTTAGTGACTAATGATATCCTTAAGATGATAGAGCAGATCATGCGCTTGTTTGGGCGTTAGGTTGTCAGGGTTGATGGCTGCCAGCTCGTCTTGTAAGCTAAATAGCTGATTTTGCTGTGGAATATCTGCCCCTGCTTGCTCATAGCTTAGAGGGTTGGCCTCTATGGTGGTCAGCGGTCTTTGATCATCAGGCTGGCAATTATCCGTTCGCGACTTAGCTAAGTCGCTTTTGTCATCAACGGCTTGAGCGTCATCAACGCATTGGGAGTCATCAACGCTTTGAGTATTCGCCACCATCGTTGGATGATCGCGCAAGTAGCGTTTGGCGTCACCAATCACCGATGGCGGAATGCCGGCCATCTTGGCGACATGGAGGCCAAAGCTAGAGCTGGCCGCGCCGTCACGGATTTGGTGCAGCAGTAGTAATTGCCCATCGATTTCACTGGCGGCGACATGGACGTTACGAATACCTTTATTTTGCGCAGCCAATTGTGTCAGCTCAAAGTAGTGGGTGGCAAACAGGGTCAAGCAGCCGATCTCAAGCAGCCGGTTGACACAAGCGTGGGCAATCGCCAGCCCGTCGGTGGTGGCGGTACCGCGGCCGACTTCATCCATGAGCACCAGTGATTTATCGGTCGCTTGGTTTAAGATATTGGCCGTCTCGATCATCTCGACCATAAAGGTAGACTTACCACCTGCCAGATCATCAGCCGAGCCAATACGGGTAAAGATGCGGTCGATATCACCGATACGCGCGCTGGCCGCTGGCACAAAGCTGCCACAGTGCGCGAGCAAGACAATAAGAGCGGTCTGGCGCATATAGGTAGATTTGCCGCCCATATTGGGGCCTGTGATCATCAGTAGGCGCTCAGGATGTCCTTCTTTAGTATTGGCACTGCCTAGCGCGCAGTCGTTGGCGACAAAGGCATGGGCGCGCGCAGGTTTGCTGGGGTGTTGGCTGAGGTTTTGGCTAAAGGTCTGCGTTGCGCCTTGCTCGGCTGGGCTGCTGGTATTATCGGGGGTTAATGCCGCCTCGACCACCACATGGCGGCCTTGCTGGATGTCGATACTGCTCTGGTCGATACTGGCCTGGCTGCTGTTTTTTAATAAGTTGCCATCGTTTGAATCGTTAGTCATAACGGGACGTTGCCAATTATAAAGGGTCGCAAGCTGCGCCCAGTTGCTGAGCACATCTATTTGAGCGATGGCAGCGCTTAGCTGCTGCAATGCGGCCAAATGACTACTGAGTATCATCAGCAGCTCATGATATAGCTGTTTTTCGCGAGCCAGTGCTAAGCTTTGTGCGCTTAGGTACTCAGTCTCGACTTCCTTTAGCTCATCGGTGATAAAACGCTCACTACTCTTGAGCGTCTGCCGCCTGATAAAGTGCGCGGGTGCGTTTTTGGCTTGCATTTTGGGCAGCTCAAAATAAAAGCCGCTGACTTTATTAAACCCGACTTTTAGACTGGGTAGCTGGTTGTCCTGACGGGCGCGCGCGACCATCTCATCTAGTGTCACTTGGATATTGTCATGTAGGTGTGTGAGGCGATCAAACTCGGCATCATAGCCTGCTGCCAGCATACCGCCATCGCGGATATGAGCAGGCGGCTCTGGGATAATGGCACGCTCGATCAGCTCGGCGACAGATTGTACCGCAGGTAGCTGCGCGGGCAGTTGCTGCATGAGCATGGCCAGCAGTCCTGCCTGCTGGTGATGGATACCTGCTTGCTCTAATAAGGTGCTCAGCTGCGCGCTGCTGTTGATACTGTCCACCAGTTTGCGCAAGTCTCGCGGTTTGGCGCTCATCAGGCCGATACGGCTGGTGATGCGCTCGATATCACCGATGGCGCTTAGCGTGTCGCGTAAATTATTGACCAGTGAGGGACGACTGTGCTTGCTGCTGTCAGCTGGGTTGTCTGCTTGCAAAATTTTGTCTATGGCGTCTAGGCGCATATTGATACGCGCATGCTGGCGCAAGGGGCGTTTCATTTGCTGCACCAGCAGGCGGCGTCCCATCGGCGTTTGGCAGTGACCCACGACCGAGACCAGCGATGTACCGCTGCTACTGACTGGAGCAAACAGCTCAAGGTTTTGCTGGCTACCGGCATCGATGATCAAATAATCATCGCTAAACTCGACGATAAGCTGATTGACCTGCGGCACATGACGCTGCTGGGTTTGCTGCGCATAATGAATCAAGGCGGCACAGCTAGACTGGCTAAGCGGCGCGTCATGGATACCAAGCCCATCGAGACGCTGCACCCCAAATTGCTGACAAAGGGTATCTGCGGCATGGTCGCGGTGAAAGTCATTGGCAGCGACTTCGATGATCGGGCAGTCCAGGTGTTGTCGCAGCCATAGCGGCCAGTCGGTATCAGCACTGCCAGTAGCATCGCTCAGTGCTTCGCTGATGATACATTCGCTAGGGGCGAAGCGGGCGAGCACCGTCAGCATCTGCGTTCGTAGGTCATCGTAGTCATCATGATTGGCGCTCAGACTCTGAGTGGTCAGGGTGCCAGCGGCTAAGTCGAGCTGACTGACGGCGGCCTGTAGTGGCTGCTTGCTGTTTGCGCGCGGCTGGGCGATATCGATTGCCACCACGGTCGGCGTGTGGTTGGGCGCGATCAGCGCGTCATCCGTGATGGTGCCTGCGGTCAGCGTTTTGACCACCTCACGGCGCATGATACCAGTGGCCTTGCTACTCTTTTTTTGTTTATCGCCCATCGCCGATGGGGCGGATGAGGGGCTGGCTGCATCGGTTGATGCGTCGTCCACTTGCTCACAGACGACCACTGTCTGACCTGCCGCGATGAGCCGCGCCATGTAGCTGTCGGCGGCATGAAACGGCACACCCGCCATGGCAATGGTATTGCCTGCTTTGTCGGTGCCGCGGCGCGTGAGCGTGATGTCTAGTATCTGTGCGGCGCGCTTGGCATCATCAAAAAACAGCTCATAAAAATCACCCATCCGGTATAGCAGCAGCGCTTGTGGATAGTTGGCTTTCATGGTTAGATATTGCACCATCATCGGCGTGTGATCGGCCAAATGATAAACAGTATCGCCGATAAGTAGCTGATCGGCGTCTGCAGATTTGGCAGCGCTTGCCTTGGATAAAGGCTGTTTGGCCGCGGTATCTGTTGTGGGCGCAGGATGGCTAATACGAGCGTGCGGGGCAGAGGTGTTGACGGTCATGCAGAGTCTCTTATGGTACTTAAATGGGTTTGCTTAGAAAGAATGCGTATTTTTTAGAAAAAATCGAGGATGCAGGTTGGCAGTTATTTGCGTTTATTGATATCACCGAACAGCTGTTAAATTAAGGGTATAGGCGCTATTTTAACACGTTCAGCGCTGTTTTTACGTCGGCAAATATCTGCTCACAGCCCTTGTATCCATCAGCGTCATAACCATATATAATGACGGCACACTTAATTGGGCGATACTTAGTTAGGCGCAGTATCATAAAATAGCGCGCAGTATTAGATAAACTGCGCCGAGTGACGATAAGCACCAAGTAGGGTGCGACGCTAGGCATTGGCTAATGCGCACTAATTATCGAATATTTCCATAGGTCAAAAAATTATGTTATCAAAGATTATAGGCAGTGTGGTTGGCACCAAAAATGACCGCGAACTAAAACGCATGCGCCGGGTGGTCAGTAAGATCAACGCACAAGAGGCTGAGATACAGGCCCTGTCTGATGAGCAATTACAACAAAAAACTGCCGAGTTTAAAGCGCGGCACCAAAACGGCGAGAGTTTGGATGCGCTATTGCCAGAAGCGTTTGCTGTCTGCCGTGAGGCGTCATGGCGCGTCAATGGGATGCGCCACTATGATGTGCAGCTGATCGGTGGTATCACCTTGCACGAAGGCAAAATCGCCGAGATGAAAACAGGTGAAGGTAAAACCCTCATGGGTACCTTGGCCATGTATCTAAACGCCATCAGCGGCAAAGGCGTGCATCTGGTCACGGTCAACGACTATCTTGCGGCGCGTGATGCGGAGCTCAACCGTCCACTCTTTAACTTTTTGGGCATGACCGTCGGCGTGATTTACTCACAGCAGCCGCCACAAGAAAAAATCGACGCCTATCAAGCCGATATCACGTACGGTACCAACAACGAGTACGGTTTTGATTATTTGCGTGACAACATGGTGTTTAGCCTCGCTGAGAAAAAACAGCGCCCGCTGAATTTTTGTATCATCGATGAGATTGACTCAATCTTAATCGATGAGGCACGTACACCGCTGATTATCTCAGGGCAAGCCGAAGATTCTTCACGCATGTATGCGCTGATTAACACCATCATTCCACGGCTTAAGCGCTCAAAAGACGAAGAAGCCAATAAAAATAACGAAGACGAAGACTTTTGGATTGATGAAAAGAACCGTCAAATTGAGATTAGCGAAAAAGGCTATGAGAAAATTGAGCGTTTCTTAGTCGAAGTCGGTGAGCTTGGCGAAAACGAAAGCTTATATAGTCCAAGCCGTTTGCCGTTATTGGCTCACGTGCAAGCCGCCATTCGTGCGCATCATGTCTTTGTAAAAAATGTGCATTACATCGTTGATGAAGGCGAAGTGGTCATCGTTGATGAAAATACTGGTCGTACCATGCCGGGTCGTCGCTGGTCAGAAGGTCTACATCAAGCAGTAGAAGCCAAAGAAGGCGTCGATATTCAAGCAGAAAACCAAACGCTTGCGACCACCACATTCCAGAATTACTTCCGTCTTTATGACAAATTATCTGGTATGACGGGCACAGCAGATACCGAAGCGGCAGAATTCAAATCAACTTATGATTTAGATGTCATCGTCATTCCAACGCATGAGCCAATTGCTCGTATCGATATGGATGATCAGATTTTCTTGACCAAGCTAGGCAAGTACAAAGGCATTATCCGCGAAATTAAAGAAATTCAAGCCAAAGGTGCGCCAGTACTGGTTGGTACGGCGACGATTGAAGCCAGTGAAGAATTGTCTTATCTACTCGATCAAGAAGGCGTTAAGCACAATGTCTTGAATGCTAAGCAGCATGAGCGTGAGGCAGAAATTATCGCCCAAGCAGGTAGCCCAAAATCAGTCACTATTGCGACCAATATGGCAGGTCGTGGTACCGATATTATCCTTGGTGGTAATTGGCAGTCGTTTATTGAGGACATTGATGCGGTTAGCCCAGAGGAAATGCAGCGCTTAAAAGATCAATGGCAAGTCAAGCATGACAAAGTGGTTGAGGCAGGTGGTCTACATATTATTGGTTCTGAGCGCCATGAATCACGCCGTATTGATAACCAGTTGCGTGGTCGTGCCGGTCGTCAAGGTGACCCTGGTATGTCGCGTTTCTTCCTATCATTAGAAGATGACCTTATGCGTATCTTTGCAGGCGATCGCGTGGTCAATATGATGCGCGCCATGGGTCTTAAAGAAGACGAGGCCATCGAACACAAAATGGTTTCCAAGTCGATTGAGAACGCGCAGGGTAAAGTCGAAAGTCGTGATTTTGATGCCCGTAAAAACCTATTGAAATACGATGATGTTGCCAATGAACAGCGCAAAGTTATCTATGGCCAGCGTGATGACTTGTTGGCAGAGATGGATTTGCTCGAGGCTCTCGAAGTGATGCATCGTGAAGTTTATAACGCCATGATCAACCAGTTTATTCCACCGGGCTCTATTGATGACCAATGGAATGTCGATGGTTTAGAGGATGAGCTAGAAGATGAGTTCAAAATCTCGATGCCGATTAATGATTGGCTAGACGAAGATCGCCGCTTAGATGAAGAGGGACTGCGTGAAAAAATCATTCAAACAGCCTTAGAGCGCTATCATGGACGCCGTGAACAGATGGGTGAAAAAGACGCAGCTCAGCTGGAACGTCACTTTATGCTACAGAGTCTAGACAAGCACTGGAAAGAGCATCTAACACAGATGGACCAGTTACGTAAAGGTATTCATTTGCGTGGTTACGCACAAAAAAATCCAGAGCAAGAGTATAAGCGTGAGTCGTTTGAATTGTTCCAGATGATGTTGGGTGCGATTAAGTCTGAAACAGTACAAGATTTATCACGTGTACATATTCCTACCAAAGAAGAGCTAGAAGCATTGGAAGCGCAGCAACGTGAGAATGCTGCTCATATGCAAATGCAGTTCGAGCATAATGACATTGATAACTTAGATAGTGGCGCAAGCAACTCAGCTGCACAGTCGCAACCTGACAACCGTGCTGTAGCCAGTGCAGCAGCAGCGGCTTCGATAGCAGGGAGTACAGCTGGTGAGCCAAACCCATATGCAGGCTCAAACATCAGCCGTAATGCGCCTTGTCCGTGTGGCTCAGGCCTCAAATACAAACACTGTCATGGCAAAATTTAGCTCTAATAAGTAGGTGTGGACGCTAGGTACTGAATCGTTAGTAAAGATATATTAGCAATACTATAGGAAAAGCCCTTATCTAAAGTGGATAGGGGTTTTTTGGTATTTATTAAGACACGCACTAATACTCTCAGATATAGTCGCTGAACTACTAAGTCACTACGGCGTTATCCTTCTTAGATGTACTACTTGTACAATCTACAGTTGGCTGCCTTATACTCATTTTAGAGTTCTTTGACTATATGCTGTATTGATTTCTTACAAATTCAGCGTAGGCGTGTATTTATTGACAGGCTATAGTATTTAACAGATTTATTTGGAGAGTGTTATGAGTTTAGAGTTAGCAAAAGGGTTACGTCGTTCAATGGCGTTGACGGCACTGCTTGCTGGTGTGTTGTCTATCAGCGCCTGTCAGCAACAGCCAGAGACAGAGGGTGATATAGAAGACGGTATTAATACTGAAGAAACAGTACCAATGTCTGCTGAACCTGCTGAGCCGACTGAAGTGATCATTGATACTACAGATACATCGGTCGATGAAGTAGAAGGTGATGCGGCTATCTCGATGGATAGTGCTGCTGAAGATAGCGATGCTGATGAGGACACACCCTAAAACATTCACTATGGTCGAAGCAATAAAAAAAGCAACGTTATCGTTGCTTTTTTTATTACCGACTTTTGGCTCACTTATGCGTATTACTATCCTCATGATCTAAAAACCCTTCTTCTCGTACATCCAATTCTTCATGTTTCAGCGCTACTTGAATGGTATCGGTATGAGTATGCGTGGTTTTACTGATATCTATTTCTTGGACAGTATAGGTTTCCTTCATAATGGTAGCTACTTGGCGAGACAAGACCATTTCGATAGGGTCATCACCGATTTGTATTTGCTTACCATTAATGGTGATAACGGCTTTACTGTCCAATGATGGTTCAACATGACGCAATATATCCTGTTTGTCATAATCACCAGACAATAGGTCCTGACTTTCTGCATCATTGAACTCAGTGCGAATGGTAAGGTATTCTTCTACTAGCTCGATGGGTACATCAACGGTTCTAGTGCGCGCATGCTTAGTGACCGTGACTTTTCCGACATCCAAGCGTTCTTTGTTAATGACTGGACGTTCTTCTAGCAATTCTAAATAACCAGTTTTTTTTTCATCACTGATGCCTTTCTTGTCAGTTTGTTGATCAGGTGGTAAAACTTGATTTTTGTCTGATCTGTCTAGGCGCTTGTCTTTATTGTTATTAGTGGTCATCATCGTTTCCTTATAATTGAGCAATATTTATAGTTATACAGGAATGGAGGGCGAGTATTGAAAAATTTGGTTCATTTAACGTTATTATTTTTTGCGGGCGTTTTATCAGCAATGTTTAACATGGCTTAGATAGTCAAACCCATATAAATCTGCTACATCGTCATCCTCGCTGACCATACTAATATATAGCTTGCACTCGGTTTTTTTTGTATCGAAATTATTTGAACTCAACTATATGAATGAGTAAAAGCTGAGCAAAAAAAAGACCAGAGTTATACCCTGATCTTAATTTTCTAAGCGAAAATCTAAATAGAAAAACCTAAACTTAGCTACTTGTGACTGTTATCTTTATCTAGATTTCATTTAGTTGTAATGACAGTCAAATAATGTGGTGGTGTAGTGTATTACAGATCACGTGCGCGGCGTACGTCTTCTGCAGTGATTCCCTCGCGATCTATGACATTGCCTTCACGGTCGACCACATTTCCGTCACGATCAACGTCTAACTCTTCACGCTGAATGGTTTCAACGATAGTTTCGGTATGACGGTCGGTTGTTTTACCAACATTGACCTCTTCTGACACATAGGTATCTTTACCAACGCGTGCACGTTCCGCTTGTAACTCGACTTCAACTGTTTCATCACCATTTACATCACCGATACGGCGGTCTGTCGGACGGTCGACATTGGTACGTTGAATATTGGCATGCTCTTCTTCTAGCTCGACATCGACATTACGCTCTTCAGTGACCACATGCTTACCGACTTTAACTAAGCCAGCGACGATACGGTCTTTATTGACAGTTAGACGCTCTTCTAGTAACTCTAGGGTATTTGGTGCTTCATAGGCATGATCAGCGATTTCCATGCGCTCTGCAGCAGGAACACTATCAGCGACAAAGGCTTGGCGATCTTTTTGATGTTGATCTTTATAACTATACTGATAGTCATGATCATATACTTCCATAGCTTCTACTTGAGCTTTGGTTAAGCTATCAAAGAATACATCATCACCAACGATACGGGCGAGACCTGCTGGTACTAGTACTTCTTTTGAGCTGAACCAGCCACCTGCATCGACAATGAGATAACGGATACGGCCAGTGGTATCTTCTACCAGCGCACCTTCAATTTTACCGACTTTGTCTTCATTGATACCATATGCAGTTTTGCCTGTTGGATCATAATAGTCGTCACCAATAAGGTCATGGTGAGTTGCTTGGATATCTTTTAAACGGATTAGTTGGCTCATTGTTGTCTTCCTTTTTTATGAGTTAATTATTTTATGGGATAATTATTAATAGTTATTTGAATAATAGTGCATTTTTAAGAAAAATATTTTTATAATCAATTACTTAATAAGTCATAAGAAAACTCTATATCGACTTGTAATAATCCTAACATCAGGATTTCTGATGAGATATATGAGCAAGGTAGCAAAGTGTGCACTTGAAGTAATTGCGTGTAATAGGCTGTAAATGGCATAACATAGGTGGGGGTATACATTAACGTGTTTTTACAGAGAGTAATGTTTTGAGGGTATTGAGAGTAGATAGACATAAAAAAACCGCAGTGTTTGATACACTGCGGGTTTTTGAATGTTAAGAATTTTCTAATGCTCAAAGCAATTCTATATTTAACAAATCCGCCTTAAGCCAGTTCTATGGCAACTGCCACTGCTTCACCGCCACCGATACATAAGGTGGCAACGCCTTTTTTACCGCCAGTGCGTTTTAGAGAGTTGATCAGAGTGACTAAAATACGAGCACCAGAACAGCCTACTGGATGACCCAGTGCACAAGCACCACCTTCTACGTTGACTTTGGCATGGTCAATTTTTAGCTCGTCCATCGCAGCCATGGTAACCATCGCAAAAGCTTCGTTGATTTCCCATAGGTCGACATCGGCCACCGACCAACCAGCACTAGCCAGTACTTTTTCAATCGCACCGATTGGTGCAATGGTAAATTCGCTTGGATGACGAGAGTTGGATGCTGTAGCGATGATACGTGCTTGGTAATCCAAACCTTCAGCTTGCGCTTGCGATTCTTTCATGACGACCACGGCGGCAGCGCCATCAGATATCGAGCTAGCGTTTGCCGCAGTGATGGTGCCATCTTTGGCAAATGCTGGGCGTAAGGTAGGAATACGATCGGCATTGGCAAGAGGTGGTTGCTCATCAGTATCAATCGTTTGCTCACCTTTACGAGTTTTAAAGGTAACCGCTTCGATTTCATCTGCAAAGTGACCATCTTTGATAGCTGTTAGTGCACGATTGAGAGATTCGATAGCAAACTCATCCATTTGCTCGCGCGTATAGCCTTTTTCATTCGCCATTTCTTGAGCGAAACTACCCATCAGCTTGCCAGTTTCAGCATCTTCTAAACCATCCAAGAACATATGGTCTTTGACCTCTTTATGTCCCATACGATAGCCGCCACGTGAGCCTGGCAGGATATAGGGTGCGTTGGTCATTGATTCCATACCACCTGCAACCGCGACATTGAAGCTACCTGCTTTGATACCGTCATGTGCTTGCATGACTGCTTTTAGGCCTGAGCCACACAGTTTGTTAATAGTGACAGCACCAGTTGCATCAGACAAACCTGCTTTACGCATTGCTTGACGGGCAGGACCTTGACCCAGACCTGCAGTCAAGATACAGCCCATGATAACTTCATCAATGTTATCACTACTAACACCTGAGCGCTCGACCGCAGCTTTAATGGCAGCGGCTCCAAGATCTGTCGCACTCATATCTTTTAAGGCACCTTGGAAGCCGCCCATTGGAGTACGTGCGCCGTTTAAAATTACAATTGCATCATTTGACATTTTTATTATTCCCTTTTACGTATTTTAAATGAGAGTATTTTACGCTGAGTAAAATCAAACATTTATTCATTATCAAACGCAGATAGGTGAGCAGCAGTTTCAGTTACTTAGTTTTATGCTAGCTCATCTAAGCGAATGCGTACTACTTTATCAGTAATGGTTTCTAAGTTTTCAATTTTTTCAATCGCTAAGTTCATCTGACTCTCAACCACAGGTAAGGTCAGAATAATTACTGGGACTTGACCAACTTTATGTGCAGGCTTTTGTAAAATCGCATCGATATTGATACCAGCATCGCTTAGGATGCGAGTGATATCGGCCAATACCCCAGGGTTGTCACTGGCATGTACACGCAGATAGTAACCAGTCGTCATCTGCTCAGCGCGTAATATTGGTGTGTCTGATAATTGCTCAGGGATAAATGCCAGATGCGGTACATGATGCCCGTGGTTGTTTTGATTGTTGCTGTCTTGCTCATCGCCATCTTTGTTACCTAACACGCGAACCAAATCCATGACATCGGCCATGACTGCAGAAGCCGTCGCCCCAGCGCCAGCGCCATCCCCGCAATAGAGCGTTTGTCCAAGTGGATGAGAGTTGACCAAGACTGCATTTTTTACGCCATTGACATTAGCCAATAGCGCATTTTGCGGGATAAGCGTTGGATGTACACGTAACTCGATGCCAGCGGCGGCATTGTCACCCTGACCATCACGGCGTACAGCAAAGCCTAAATGCTTGATACGGTAGCCAAGCTCTTCAGCATAGTTCACATCTTGCAAGGTAATACCAGTGATGCCCTCACAGTAGACCTTATCAAACTGTAATGGGATACCAAATGCAATAGAGGCGAGTAGGGCGAGTTTATGCGCCGCATCGATACCTTCCACATCAAACGTTGGATCTGCTTCAGCATAACCTAGCTCTTGTGCTTCGCTCAGCACATCGGAGAACGGACGACCTTTATCACGCATTTCGGTCATGATGAAGTTGCCAGTTCCGTTGATGATACCTGCAAGCCAATTGACTTTATTGGCCGCTAACGCTTCACGCATTACTTTAATGATGGGAATACCGCCTGCCACTGCTGCTTCATAGGCGACATGGACGTTATTGTCTTCTGCAAATGCAAAAATTTCATTGCCATGTTCAGCCAATAGTGCTTTGTTTGCAGTGACGACATGTTTGCCATTTTTAATAGCGTGCATGATGACATCTTTAGCTAAAGTAGTACCACCGATCACTTCGATAACAATGTCGACATTATCGCTTGCAGCCACTGCCATCAAGTCACTGTTTTGAATAATATTAGGATCAATATCATCACGCTGACGGCGCGTACCAACTTCGGTAATAATAATATCATGGCCGCTACGGCGCTTTAGCTCAGCTAAGTTGTCATTAATAAGATTGATCACGCCAGTGCCGACAGTGCCCAGACCAAGTATCGCTAGTTTGATGGAATTGCTCACAGTATCCTCAAGAGGTTAAATATAATGAATCAAGTGCAAAACTATTACAGGTCAAATTTACTAATAGTAATAAGCGTACTTTGACAGTAGTAGTGCTATCGTGACTTCATTATAGTTGAATAAAAAGTACTCAAATAAAAGTAGTATGCTGCAGATTTTTCATAGCGTTTTATCGTATCATACCGACAAGCAGTTGTGACGTCTACACAATATCGCCACCGTTATGTTTCCATTTTTAAAATGAAAACATGACCTAGTTTACTATTTATAGTAATACCGCTCATCGTTCTTATCTCTAAAACTATCTGCTAGCAAGTATAGATATCAATAATGATTAACGCATACAATGAATCTTAGTTAGCGCCAGCGGCTTCTGCCAATTGTGCGGCAGGTAGATAGCCACCAATTTGTTGTCCTGCTTCAGTAAAGATAGCTGGGGTACCACGCACACCGAGTTTTGCACCCAAGGCCATATGCTCTTGTACAGGGTTTGCACAGCTAGGCGCTTGCACATTGGCGCCTGTTTTTGCTTGATTCATTGCCGCTTTGCGATCTTCACTGCACCAAATCGCTTCCATTTTTGGTATTGACTGTTGGCTACGTGGCCATGCTAAGTAACGCACTTCGACACCGCGCGCATTGATATCGTCTATTTCTGAATGCAGCTTACGGCAGTAACCACAGTCTGCATCAGTAAAGGCATAGATAATTGATTTTGTTTCACCTTTTGCTGGGTAAATAACCATGTCTTTTTTGTCGACTGCCTTTAACGCTTCTTGGGCCGTGCTAGCAACCAGTGCCGCACTAATATCTACAGGAGTTTGTTCACCGACTGCAATGATTTGCCCTTGAATGATGTGCTTACCTACTTTGTCAGTAAAGAAAGGTGGCAGACCTTCAGCCGTTACCCAATAAATCCCATCCATATCCGTTGGTACTGCTGAAATGATGTTTTCCTCGATACCAGAAGCATTTAAGTTGGCTTGTAATGCTTCTACCACTGTAGCATCGCTATCCGTTGACGTTTTATCAGCACTGACGTTGCTCTCTGCGTTGCTGACAATACTGGTATTATTGGTGGCATCGGCAGCATTGTTTGAGCAGCCAGCAGCGATGCCAACCAGTAGAGTACTCATCATAAAACGAGAGAAAAGAGTACGAGAAAAGCGACTTTGCGAGGTGGTGCTTTTGATAGAGGGAAGCGACATACGGGTTTCCTATAGGCATCGTGCCTAATCATAAATTTGTTTTGAGAATGGAGCTAATAATAGTATACGTATGATAATGAATGTAAAACTCCTTAAGATTTTGAATATTAAGGAGATATAGAGAAATATTGATAATGTCAAGTAAACGGTAATTCCGACTATATTAACATATTTATAATAAATAATAGCCACGGGCTAGTAAGCTATATCGGTAAATAAAAGGCATGACAATAGTCGTATAGAAACAAGTGAGTCTTAAAAATAGGATACATTTGTACTATTTAATATTTATGCTCGTATCGCTAGGGTATTTAATACGCTTTATAGTATTTAACATTATTCTATAAGATTCTATATAATAATCCTTTGTATAGAACTATTTACCTCAAAAAATGCAGATAAGGACTACACATGGCAGGTGCCAGTTTATTATTATTACTTGATGATATTAGCCTATTGATGGACGATGTATCTGTCATGACTAAGATAGCAGCTAAAAAAACAGCTGGTTTGGTGGGGGATGATTTAGCACTCAATGCTGAACAAGTAACTGGCGTTAGGCCAAGCCGTGAACTGCCTGTTATTTGGGCAGTTGCTAAAGGCTCGTTTGTCAACAAGCTTATATTAGTACCAGCTGCACTGCTTATTAGTTATTTTATACCTTGGTTAATCACGCCTTTATTGATGATTGGTGGCCTATATTTGAGTTATGAAGGTGCTGAGAAGGTCATTCATAAGTTTTGGCCAAGGTTATTGCCGCATGATGAAGCGCATGAAGCACGAAGGGCGGCAAATGCAGATGATAATGTCGATATGGTCGAATTTGAAAAAGAGAAAGTTAAAGGCGCTATTCGTACTGATTTTATTTTATCAGCTGAGATATTAGTCATCTCTTTAGGTGCGGTAACCGCCGCAGGAGCAGATATTTTAGAAAAAGGTATTGTGCTCTCTATTGTTGCATTTGTTGTGACTGTTGGTATTTATGGTTTGGTTGCAGGTATTGTCAAAATTGATGATGCAGGTTTGCACTTGATTGAGAAGCCAGATGCTAGTGCTAGCAGCCGCAAGCTCGGTCAGTTTATGCTATCTGCTGCGCCAAAGCTAATGAAGTTTTTATCTGTTGCTGGCACGATAGCGATGTTCTTAGTGGGGGGAGGTATTCTCTCTCATGGTATTGCGCCTTTAGAGCATTTTTTAGAGGACATTGCGGGTAAAATAGGAATATTAGAGGGTTTAGTTCTTATGCTATTGCAGGGCATTATTGGTTTTGTGGTTGGTGCGATTGTTTTGGCTATCATCACTACTATTAATAACATGCGTGGTGATAACGCTTCTGCGGCTCACTAGTATTGCTATAGATGAAATGCTACTTAATAAAAACCCCGCATATTATAGAATATGCGGGGTTTTTTTATGCTTACAGTAATGTATTGCAATTAGCTGTCTGAATCATCAGCATCCAACTGTTCTGCTTGCGTTGGCTTCTTATGATCTGCTTTAGGCTTACGAGTGCGAGCCTTTGGTACTTTTGGCGTGGTCAGATTAAACATACCAGTCTGTGGTAGCAGTTGCTCAGCTACGTTTTCGATCATGTTTTTGTAACTGGCTATTGTCGTTTTTGACTTTTCCGCCTGAATCTCCTCTTTAGTAGGTTCTTCTACTTTAGATTCAAGTGCTTGTTCGATAGCAGTATCAGCGGTCGCTTCAGCAGCATTTTTGGCATCTACGTTTTCAGTAGCGCTCTCTACATCAGGTTGCTGGCTGTCAACTTCTGATAGTGCTTTATCGGTGGCTAGCAGTTGCTTACTATCAGCACTGATAGCATCAGTTTGATCTTGATTCGATAGGGCCGTTGCCTCAACTTGATGGGCATCTAATACGGCTGGCTGCTGATAGTCAGGATGCTGACCACGTGGATCATTACTGGCACGCTTGCTAACGGTGCGAGGCTCAACGTCTGTCTTCCCTGGGGCTGCTGCAAATTGACTGACAGCTTGGGTCATCATCTCGAAGCGTGATAGATAATCAGCCGTTAAAGGTTGATAGCCGTAGTTACTAAAGTCAAAGCTCTGACTCGCAAGCTCGCTGCCATTATTGGCGCTCACGCTTGCATCACTATCAGCACGTTGTGCTTGCTCCATGTGTAAAGCAACGGTTTCGATAAAGCAGTTAATCACGCCATCTGCTGTCAAGCGAGTCTGTGCTTCTGGCAACGTTGCACGAATAAACTCGCCAACCGTACCGTGAATAGCAGGTACGCTTGCTACTGCTTGTTCGTTGACTTTAGGCTCTGGTGTCACCTGTGATTGCGCCTGTTGACTAAGGACAACACGAGGATCATTACTGGCTTGACCAAACTTCTCAGCAGTCACGTAGCGTGATGCGAACAATGCCTCATGTGTCAGCTCAAGTGCGGATTTGCTCTTGGTACTGTCACCCTCATTGCTAGATTTTACGCTATTATCAGCTTTCTGAGCGCTCGCAGCCTTTTGAGCATTGTCACACTCGTCATTACCCTTAGCAGTTTCCTGATGCTTATCTGCTACTGGCTTCACAGTGTCGTCAGATGCGCTGTCTTTATCACTTTTAGACACGGACGGTTCACCTGTAACGGGTTCCTTGACATCAGTATTAGCATTAGCTTTCATGGTGTTGTGCTGACTATCGTCTTTAGCCGTGCTATCAACCTTAGCTTCACTGATTTCTACAGCGTTGCTAGCAGTCGCTTTTTCAGCCGCAACCTTATCGTCAGTCACTTTTTTATTAGTGTTTCTGTGATTAGTCTGCGCTTGAGCATTAGACGCTTTTGCTACTTTGTCTTTCGCAACCTCATTTGTTGAGCTTTGCTTTTCAGTAGCTTGAGACTTTGTCTGCATCGATTTACTGTCATCTAAAGACAAATGCACAACTTCTGATGGCTTAAGCGCAGCAGGTGCTTCGTTGACCTGTAGCACGACTTCGTTAGGGTTTTGATTACGGCGGGTATTAGCTTGGTTTTTGCTGCCATTATTACCTGAAGCTGATTGCTGTTTGATATTATCAGCTGTTAGCGTTTCACCGCGCTCTAACTTGCCACGTGAGCCGCGTTGGCTATGCGACTTACGTTTATTACGAGTTTGCTCATCTGCTGAGCTGCTGTCTTTATCAGTAGTCTCATTGCGCTCGCTTGCATTACGGTTACTGTGTTGACGGTTGCCGTTTTGAGCGTGGCTATCTTGACGACTATTACGATTTCGATCGTTCGTGCGTTTATTACCCTGTTGACGTTTGTCTTGATTGCTAGACTGTTTGTCATCAGTATCATTTACGGCATTATTCGACGCATTACGTTCTGTGTCGCTGTTTACATTACTGGTGCTCTCATCGGTTTGCTCTTTTCTTTGACGCGGCTTAGATGATCTAGACTTGCGAGGCTTACGTCTTCTTCTGTCTTCGCTATTACCGTCCTCAGTGTTGTTGTCTGAGTTACGACGCGTCTGTTGATTATTGGTGTTGTTATTTGATGATTGATTATCACTTTTCTGATGACGGTCTTGCTGAGTTGCTTGCGCGTTATCTGCAGCATTATTCAAAGCACTGTTATCAATTTGACCAAATGAACCTAAGCTTTGTGCGCCGTTATTCACCAGTGCCTCAATGGCTTCTGCTGCATCATGACTGCTGACGTTAGGCGTTGTCGTGGCTTGAGGCGCTTGAGCAAATAGATTAGATAACCAGGCCACTGCTTGTGGTTGGGCGGCTGTCTCAACTTTAGCTGGTTGTGTTGCTACTGGAGCAGTCGTTGGTGCTGCAACGCTTTGATTTTTATTAGCTTGAGATGCACGTGTAGATGAAACATTGGTCGCACTTTTATTGTTGCGACGATCATTACTGTGCTCAACTGTTGTAGTTGGTTTATTAGTGGCTTTATTTGCTGCTGTTTGGCGTGGCTGGCGAGTAGGCTGTTGCTCAGGGCGTTCTTTTTCAGCCGTTTGCCAATCAACATTGTAGCCAAGGTCGCTATGTTCTTGCTGCTGAGTGTCGGTAATGCGCTCATAGCTTGATGGCGCAAAACCATCACGGTTAAAGTGCAGTTTGAAATTTGGTGACTCTAAATGTGCATGTGGCAAGATAGTAATACGAGTACCACTGTCTTGTTCAAGATAGACTAAACTGTCGCGCTTTTCATTTAATAAGAATGCGGCGATGTCAGTTGGCACTTCAGCTTGTACCTCACCTTGACGTTCTTTTAGCGCGATTTGCTCGATCTGACGCATAATCGATAGTGATAATGAGCGCAAGTCACGAATCATACCATTACCATGGCAGCGTGGGCAGATATAGCCAGTTGACTCTTCTAGTGAAGGACGTAAGCGCTGACGGCTCATTTCCATCAAACCAAACTTAGAAATATCACCAAACTGAACGCGCGCACGGTCATATTTGGTGGCATCAATGAGACGTTTTTCGACTTCTTTTTGATGCTTGTTATCATTCATGTCAATGAAGTCAATAACAATCAAACCACCCATATCACGTAGGCGTAATTGACGCGCAATTTCGTCTGCTGCTTCAAGGTTGGTATGGTAAGCGGTCTCAGCAACGTCTGACCCTTTGGTCGATTTGGCTGAGTTGATATCGATTGAAACCAGTGCTTCTGTTTGATCAATAACGATTGAGCCACCTGATGGCAAACGAACTTCACGTTGATAAGCCGTTTCGATTTGTTTTTCGATATTAAAGCGCGAAAACATCGGCTCATAATCGGTATATTTGCGCAGTTTTTCGGCTTGCTTTGGCATCACTGCATCGATAAACCCTGCCGCTTCGACGTATGCGTTTTCGTTATCAATCCAAATCTCAGCAATGTCATCACGCAGATAGTCACGAACAGCACGTGTGACGACGCCTGCTTCTTGGTGAACCAAGCGCGGTGATGGATATTTTTGGTTTTGTTCTTGGATGGCTTGCCAGATATTGAGCAAGTGGTTCAAATCGTGTTGCAAGTCTTCTTGAGTTTTGCCAATACCTGCAGTACGAATGATGACACTCATGCCTTTGGGTAAATCAAGATTACCCAGCATGCGTTTCATGTCTTCACGTAGCTTGCCTGAGATTTGACGTGAGATACCGCCGCCACGAGGATTGTTTGGCATCAATACCAGATAACGTCCTGCTAATGATACGTAAGTCGATAGGGCAGCGCCTTTATTGCCGCGCTCTTCTTTTTCGACTTGAACGATGAGTTCGTCGCCTTCTTTAATCAGTTTTTTGATATTTTCATCACGTGGGTTGCCGCTTAGATATTCGGTAGAGATTTCGCGAATTGGCAAAAACCCTTGGCGCTGTGAGCCATACTCTACAAAAACCGCTTCGAGTGATGGTTCGACACGAGTTACGTGACCTTTATAGATGTTAGATTTTTTCTGTTCACGCGTACGATTTTCTAAGTCGAAATCATACAGATGATTGCCTTTACATAAGGCGACACGAATCTCTTCGTTTTGAGTTGCGTTGATCAAAATGCGTTTCATATTTATATCCTATGAGTACGCACAACAACGACAAGATGGGCTTTAGAGCATAATGGCAAGTGTGGCTAGTATTTTAAATTAGCATTTGTAGATGTTAGTTAACAGTCGAACGTCACTGAGGTATTTAAGAAAGCACGTAGGCTTTTCAATGGCTTATTTTTACCTAAATTTTTTAGCAGTGCTAATGTAAATATAAATTTTATAGGGTGTAAGGCTATGTGTTTATATCCTATTATTGATAGGTTTGGTCTAAATGTTAATAGCCCAGCTTGTGATTAAAGTTTCAGTATCATTAGGTTTAGTTGGTAGCTATGTCAGCGCACTTTGTAAGAGTGGGCGACGGTCAGTTACTGACTTAACATCTTGATATCGAAAAAATCTGGCTGTTGCAATCAATCTCTCAAAGTCTAACAATAATATCGCTGTTATCAGTACTATGATTAAGTAGTAGTGGTCAGCAGTTATTTCTCTAGGTAAAGCAATTGGTCACTCTGTATTTGTCGTTCTGACTGGTATAACGTCAATAATATCTTGGGTGTTTTAGTTGTAAAGTTAGGTCTCGCGGCTCTCATTATCAGCGGGGCGTACTTGGCAAACAGAATAAATGACCAAACTATTGGTGTGGTGCTGTATTTATATCTTGCTTATCGTTATCTGTTTGACCACTAATACTTGGGCAGCTATCGATATATTTATCGACCCTAATACTAAATCACCCATACTTGCTCAACTATGCTTGTCTAAAGAATCATCAGATAATCAGTCATTAAATAATGAATAATTATCAAAAAAGTCGTTGTCATGCAGGTTGTGAGTCAATTTAGTGTCATTTGCGTTTAAGTGTCATTTGCGTTTAATAGTATTCGAGCTTAATAAAAAGGCGTTCTGCCAATTTTATAAGCGTTGAATTTACGAACACAAAGGTATTTAGTTAGTGTCACTATTTATTTTGTGGCACTGAATAACATCAGTGCAGTTTTTCAATTTATGGGGCAATATCTAGAAGTATCTGTAAATGATCGTCCTAAATACATAATGCGCCCGAAAATTAGATGAAAGGGACAATCTTGGCAGGGCATACAGCCTATACCTTGTTGCTAGCAAGTAGCAAAAATGGTAATGAACTCTCTGAAACAACAATGATTATTGCCGCAGTCTCTGCTTAATCGTCGTTCAACATGTTAAACTATAGCAAATCTTTGTGTAAATACCTAACTAAAAATGCGAACTCAAAAATGACTGAAGATGTACCTATCCACGAAGCACCTGCTATTTTTAATAGCAAAACACGCCCGCAAAGCGCTGATGACGAAATCAGTAACTTTGGCAAGGTGAATTATCTCGAAGTAACTCGCCATCAGCACGATCAACGCTTGGATAACTTTTTGCTGAACCGGTTGAAAGGTTTACCAAAATCGCATATCTACAAAATGATTCGCTCTGATGAGGTTCGGGTTAATAATAAACGCTGTAAAGCGCATGATAGACTACAGCGTGAAGACGTGGTACGTATCGCGCCAGTGGTACTCGCTACCCGCGAAAAGCCCATTATTAGTGAAGAGTTTGCCAAAAGCCTACTAGCACGCGTGGTCTATGAAGATGACGGTTTATTAGTGCTAAATAAACCCTCTGGTATTGCTGTTCATGGTGGTAGTGGTTTGGACTTTGGTGTTATTGAAGCCATGCGTGAAGTCACTGGTAAAAAGTACTTAGAGTTGATACATCGTATTGATAAAGATACGTCGGGTCTATTGATGATTTCTAAAAAGCGTTCAGCGCTAAAGGCATTGCAGCAGCATCTGGTAGACAAAACCATCCAAAAGCATTATTTATGTATCGCAAAAGGGCAGCCTGCACTAGATGAGCAACGTATCGATGCGCCATTACTACGCTATACAGTCGCTAGTGGTGAACGCCGCGTCAAAGTCGATGCGCAAGACCCACAAGCCAAAGAAAGCCAGACAGATATTATCGTTCATAATCGTTTTACGATTGCTGATCAGCCAGTGAGCTTAATCGAAGCCAAACCTCTGACAGGGCGCACTCACCAAATACGTGTGCATTTAGCTCATATTGGCCATGCAATCTTAGGTGATGATAAATATAACGTGCATGACAAGTCAGGTGTTCATCGTCTGTGTCTACATGCGTGGCGCTTAGATATCCCAGGTTATGAAACCATTACCGCACCACTACCAGATGACATGGCAGACTGGCTACCAGAGCAAACCAAACTGCCCGAATAAAATAACAAGCCAAATTTTTTGAGCATTAACTTTAAACGTCACGAACTCTTATTTTTCTAATAAGTCGCCGTGACGTTTTTGTATCCGCATTCATATGCGCTATTTATCATCGCTATTCGCTAAGGCTTATTCATGAGTGAACAATCTGCTGCCAGTACGCTAGCATCGGCTACAACTTCTCCGCTATCAACCAATCATCGTTTATCAGATAAGACACTGGTTATCTTTGATTGGGATGGAACCCTGATGGACTCCATCGGCTTAATCGTTGAATCTATGCATATCGCAGGAGAGGCGCATGGATTCCAAACGACAGATAAAGAAGTAAAAGACATCATTGGTCTTAGTCTAATGAATGGGATTGATATTTTATATCCTGAGGCAGATACATCACAAAAGCTTGCCATTCAACAAAGCTATGCAGATCACTATGTTGCCAACAGCCACAGTACGCCACTTTTCGCTCCTACAAAAAATATGTTACAGACCTTGCAAGCACAAGGTAAAAAGCTGGCGGTTGCTACAGGCAAGAAGCGCAAAGGCTTAGACCGGGTATTAGATGCTTCTAAAAGCCATGATTATTTTGTGATGACGCGCTGTGCTGATGAAGCAGGGTCGAAACCTGATCCGCAAATGCTGATAGATATTTTAGATAATACGCAGCAACAAGTGTCTGATGCGGTTTTTATCGGTGACAGTGTTTATGATATTCAAATGGCAACGCAACTTGGTATGACCAGTATAGCGGTCAATTACGGCACAGCTTCTAGTGCTGAGCTCGCCGCGCAGCAACCTACTTATCAGGTCGACACACCAGCAGCGCTGGCCGAGATTCTATGCGGATAATGTCAGTTTGAGTGTTTTAGTGATTTGAGAGTGCAGCGGCAATATGATTGTCTATGACAACAAAAAAGGGCCTATCATAAATAACGATGAT